>JBILSK010000489.1:0-2798 GCA_044372165.1 Burkholderiaceae bacterium
TGAGCCTGTTGCCCGAGTCGGTGACCATCATCGACGACACCATGCGCGAAGGCCTGCAGATCGAGAGCGCGAGCATCTCGGTCGAGGCCAAGCTGAAGCTGCTCGATGCACTGGGCGACACCGGTGCCACGCTGATCTCCATCGGCTCCTTCGCACATCCGAAGTGGACGCCCCAGATGGCGTGCATCGACGAGATTGCCGAACGCTTCGTGCCCAAGCCGGGTGTGACCTACACCGCGGCGGTCTTCAACAAGGCGGGCCTCGATCGTGCCGAGCGCTGGTTCCCCAAGATCGACCTGCGCCGAAAGGGACGACTGCCCGGCAGCAACGTCGAGTTGTGTGACCTCTTCGCGCGGCGCAACTACAACCGCACCCAGGCGCAACAGATCGCGGCCATGGACGCGACCATCGAAGCAGCCCGCACCGCCGGCGCCACGCGCGCCTCGGTGGGTATCGGCAACCCCTTCGGCTCGAACTTCTCCGGTCCGTTCACGCTCGCCCAACGCCTGGACATGCTGGCCCTGATGATCGGCAAGTGGGAAAACGCCGGCATCACGGTCACGCGCATTTCCTTTCTGGAGGCCATGGGCTGGAACCTGCCGCATCAGGTGCGCGAAACGTTGATCGCGGTGCGCGAACGCTGGCCGCAGGTCACCGACTTTCACATGCACCTGCACAACCAGCGCGGCGCAACGATTGCCAGCTACTACGAGGCACTGCAACTGGGCGTGCGCGAGTTCGACACCTGCCTGGGTGGCATGGGTGGCTGCCCCTACTCGGGCAACGGCCGCTCGGCTGGTCATGTGCCGACCGAGGACTTCGTCGATCTGTGCCACGAGATGGGCATTGCCACCGGCTACCGACTGGACAAGCTGATCGACGCGGTCGAGGTTGCCGAGGAGGTCGTCGGCCACCGCCTGTGGGGCCATGTCTCCAAGTCGGGCCCGCGCCCGCGCGGCGACGCGCTCTATCCGGTGGACATGCCCTTCATCGAAACCCTCGAGGAAGCCGCGCACTTTCGCAAGGGCCCGCAGGTCTACGCGGGCCAGATCTCTCCCTGGGCCCAGGATTCGGCCCTGCTCAAGGGCTGACAGGACGCACTGCCATGACGATGACCCTGTATCACTGCACCCGCGCGCGCTCGATGCGCCCGCTGTGGACCCTGCTCGAGATGGGCCTGCCCCACGAACTCGTGACGCTGCCCTTCCCGCCTCGGGTGCTGCACAAGGACTATCTGAAGATCAATCCCCTGGGCACCGTTCCTTGCCTGGTCGATGGGGATGTGGTGCTGACCGAATCGGCCGCCATCTGCCAGTACCTGGTCGAGCGCTACGGCCCGACGCCCCTGGCGGTGGCGCACGACGAGCCGGACTACGGCGCCTGGCTCAACTGGCTGCACCGCAGCGATGCCACCTTCACCTTTCCGCAGACCCTGGTGCTGCGCTACACGCGCCTCGAACCCGAGGAGCGTCGCAACCCGCAAGTCGCCAACGACTATCGCAAGTGGTTCCTCGCCCGGATGCGCAGCGTCGAGGAGGCGCTCGCCAGCCGTGAGTACCTCTGCGCGAATCGCTTCACCATCGCGGACATCTGCGTGGGCTATGCCGTGGTGCTCGCCCGCCAACTCGACATCCAGGACGTCTTCACGCCGAACGTGAAGCGCTGGTTCGACCTGATCAGCGCGCGGCCTGCCTTCATCAAGGCCTTCGACCTCTGATTCCTGGCACAGGAGCCTTCATGCCCATTCTCGAGTCCGGACTCGACACCCGTTCGGAGCGTTACGCGCAGAACCGCGCGGAAATGCTGGAAACCCTCGCGCAACTCGATGCGCTGCATGACGAAGTCGCGGCCGGCGGCGGCCCCGAGGCCATGCAACGGCTGCGCAAGCGCGGCAAGCTGCCGCTGCGCGAGCGCATCGCGATGGCGCTGGACCCTGACACCCCGTTCCTGGAAATCAGTCCGCTGGCGGCCTGGCGCTCCAACTACACCGTGGGTTCGGGCTTTGTCGTGGGTATCGGCGTGATCGAGGGTGTCGAATGCGTGATCCTCGGCCATGACCCGTCGGTGATGGCGGGCGCCTTCAATCCCTTCAATGCCAAGAAGCTGATGCGCGGCCTGCAGATCGCCCGCGAGAACCGCATGCCCTACGTGCAGTTCGTCGAATCGGCCGGCGCCGACCTGCGCGGCGAAGCAGGTGGTGATCCCGAAGCCGCGATCCGCCGTGAAACTGGCCACTTTGCCGAGTCCGGGCGCCTGTTCTACGAGATCAGCGAACTGTCCAAGATGCGCATCCCGACGGTCTCCATCGTGTTCGGAGCATCGACTGCGGGCGGCGCCTATCAGCCCGGCATGAGCGACTACAACATTTTCATCCGCGGCCAGTCCAAGGTGTTCCTGGGCGGGCCGCCCCTGGTGAAGATGGCCACCGGCGAAGAGGCCGACGAGGAAAGCCTGGGCGGCGCGCAGATGCACTGCACGATCTCCGGCCTGGGCGATTACCTTGCCGAAGACGAGATGGACGGCATCCGCATGTGCCGCGAGGTGGTCTCGCATCTGAACTGGCGCAAGCAGGGCCCAGGCCCGTCGCTGCCGGCCGACGAACCGGTCTTCGATCCCGACGAGCTGCTGGGCATCGTCTCGCGCGACCTGCGCCAGCCCTTCGACATGCGCGAGGTCATCGCCCGCGTGGTCGACGGCTCACGCTTCGAGGAATTCAAGCCGCTGTACGGTCCGACCCTGATCACCGGCTGGGCCTCGATCCACGGCTATCCCATCGGCATCCTGGGCAATAACGGTGC
>JBILSK010000490.1:0-2796 GCA_044372165.1 Burkholderiaceae bacterium
GATCACGCCGATGGGCCAGCCCTCGATCTTGAAATGGCCGCAGACGGTGGCACTGCCGTAGTTCTCGCCGAACTCCAGGAAGTCCGAGTCGTCGGCGATCCGGGCAATCACCTCCTTCATGTTGACTGGACGCTTGTAGTCCATGGGCATGATGCCCAGCAGGTCTTCGGCGTCATAGCGCGGCGGCCGGAAGCTGCGCGCAGGCTCGGCGGGCATGCGCTGGTTCCAGTCGATCTTGCTCATCACCTCGCGGGCCAGGCGCAGGGCATCGCGGTCGTCCTCGGCGAGATAGTCGCCCAGTCCGGAGATGGCGGTGTGCATCTCGGCGCCGCCCAGTTCCTCTTCGGTGGCCACCTCGCCGGTGGCGGCCTTGAGCAGCGGCGGGCCGGCCAGGAAGGCACGCGATCGGCCTCGCACCAGGATGATGTAGTCGGACAGACCGGTCTGGTAGGCGCCGCCCGCGGTGGACGAGCCGTGGGTGACGGTCACCACCGGCAGGCCGGCCGCCGACATGCGCGCCAGGTTGCGAAAGGAATTGCCGCCGCGGATGAAGTCCTCGACCCGATAGGCCAGCAGGTTGGCGCCGGCACTTTCGACCAGCTGCACATAGGGCAGCTGGTTCTCCAGCGTCAGCTCCTGGATGCGCAGCAGCTTGTCCAGGCCCATGGGTTGCATGGCGCCCGCATCGATCCCGGAGTCCGAGGCCAGCACCATGCAGCGGATGCCGCTGACAAAGCCGATGCCACCGATCACCCCGCCGCCGGGCACGCTGCGAGCGAGGTCCGGGGTGTCCATGCCATAGCCCGCCAGCGTGCACAGCTCCAGAAAGGGCGTGCCGGGGTCCAGCACCAGCGACACCCGCTCGCGCGGCAGCAGCTGACCACGCTTCTCGAACCGCTCGCGCGAGGCCGCCGAGCGCTCGCGGGTGCGCAGTTCGAGCTCGCGCACGCGCGACAGCAGTTCGAGCATGCCGGCGCGATTGGCCTGGAAGGCCTCGCTGCTGGAGGACAGGGTGGATTCGATGAAGGCCATGGCAGGTCCGGGCGAAGAGGGTCAGAGGGTCGGCAGCACGTGGTCGCGGTACTGCTCGCGCAGCTTGGCCTTGAGGATCTTGCCGGTCGCGGTGTGCGGCAGTTCGTTGACGAAGATCACGTCGTCGGGCAGCCACCACTTGGCAATGCGCGAACTCAGGTAGTCGAGCACGGACTCGCGGGTGATCTCGACCGTGGGGCGCTTGACGATCAGCAGCAGCGGTCGTTCCTGCCACTTCGGGTGGGCCACGCCGATGATTGCGGCCTCGGCCACGCCCGGATGACCCATGGCGACGTTCTCGACATCGATGGACGAGATCCATTCGCCGCCCGACTTGATGACGTCCTTGGCGCGATCGACCAGCTGAAGGAAACCGTCCGGGTCGATGGTGGCCACATCGCCAGTCGAAAAGTAGCCCTCGGCATCCAGGGGCGAGCCGCCTTCGGCCTTGAAGTAGCCGCTGGCGATCCAGGGCCCGCGCACCATCAGGTTGCCGAAGGCCACGCCATCCCAGGGCAAGGCCTGCCCGGTGTCGTCGACGATCTTGAGGTCCACGCCCCACACGCCGCGGCCCTGCTTGAGCTTGATCTTGATGAGGTCTTCCGCCCCCAGCCCCTCATGCTTGGGCAGCAGCTTGCTGATCACCCCGATCGGGCTGGTCTCGGTCATGCCCCAGCCCTGCACCACTTCCGAACCGAACTGGTTCTCGAAGCGCTCGAGCATGGCCCGCGGCACGGCCGAGCCACCGATGCCCACGCGCTTGAGGCCGAGCTGGCGCGGGTCAAGGTGCGAATTGGCGTCCAGGTACTGGAACAGCAGCAGCCACACGGTCGGCACGCCCTGGGAGAACGTGACCCGCTCGTCGCGGATCTGCTCGTAGACGCTCTTGCCGTCCAGGTGCGGTCCGGGCAGCACCAGCTTGGCGCCCACAATGGCTGCGGCATAGGGCGCGCCCCACGCATTGGCATGGAACATCGGCACGATCAGCATCAGGGTCTCGGCCGAGCTGATGCCGAAGGTGTCCGGCGCCAGTTCCATCAGGGTGTGCAGCATGGTCGAGCGATGCGAATACAGCACGCCCTTGGGATTGCCGGTGGTGCCGGACGTGTAGCACAGCGAAGACGCAGTGCGTTCGTCGAATTCCGGCCAATGGTAGTCGCCCGATTGCGCGGCCAGCAGCTCCTCGTAGCACAGCACGCCGGGCAGGTTCATGGCGGGCATGTGCTCGCGGCCGCACATCGCGATGAAGGTCTTCACGTGCGTGAGACGCGGTGCCAACTGCTCGACCAGTGCCGCAAACCCCACATCGAAGAACAGCACGCTGTCTTCGGCATGATTGACGATGTATTCGATCTGCGCCGGAAAGAGGCGCGGATTGACCGTGTGCAGGATGGCGCCCGATCCCGAGACGCCGTAATACAGGGCCAGGTGTCGGTGGCTGTTCCAGGCCAGCGTGCCGATGCGGTCGCCCTGCTTCACGCCGAGCGCGGCCAGCGCATTGGCCACCCGACGAGACTGGTCCCGCAGGCCCTTCCAGGTGGTCCGGTGCGTGCCCCCCTCGGGCAGGCGCGAGACGATCTCGGTATCCGGATGGAAGGTGGCCGCGTGCTCGATCAGCGACGAGATGAGCAGCGGGCGGTCCTGCATGAGGCCGAACATGGGGAGGTCTCCTGGGTCAGTGGGGGCGCCGTCGGTTGGGGCGCCAGTGCCCCGATCTTATCAACCGCGCCGGCGCATCAAGCGCAGGGCGGTGTAGTCGAGCAC
>JBILSK010000491.1:0-2794 GCA_044372165.1 Burkholderiaceae bacterium
CACCCTGTGCCAGCGGCTGCTGCGCGATGCCGGCCGAACGGTGGATCTGTCCGGACCCGACGGTTTCGAGCGGCTCGAGCGCGAGGCGGCGGGCATCGTGCCCCAGGGCCACTGGCTGTTCGACACGGTGGTGGTCGATGAAGGCCAGGACTTCTCGCAGGCCTGGCGCGACCAGGTGCTGCGTCATGCCAGGCCCGACGCCCGGGTGGTGTGGCTGGAAGACCCGATGCAGGCGCTCTATGCGCGCGAGTCGGCCCGCCTGCCCGGCTGGGTGACGCTTCATGCCCGGACCAACTACCGCAGCCCGCGCGAGGTGGTGCGCATGTTGCAGGCCATCCTGCCGGCCGGAGTGGAGATCGAGGCGGCCGGGCCGCTGGCGGGCGACGACCTGGAGGTGCTGGAGTACGCCGACGCGGACGGGATGCTGGCGGCCACCAAGGATGCGATCAGGCGGTGCCTGTCAGCCGGATTTCGGCGCCACGACATCGCGGTGGTGACCTTCCGCGGGCGCTCGCAGTCGGTGCTGCTGTCGCTCGACGCCCTGGGCCCGCACCCGATCCGTCGCTTCACCGGCCGCTACGACCTGCTGGCGCAGCCGGTCTACACCGAAGGCGAGTTGCTGGTCGAGTCGGTCTACCGGTTCAAGGGGCAGGCTGCACCGGCCGTCGTGCTGACCGAAGTCGACTTCGACACCCTGGACGAGATGACCGTGCGCAAGCTGTTCGTGGGCGCGACGCGGGCGACCATGAAGCTGATCGTGGTCGGTTCGCGGCGGGCGGCCAGCCGCTTGCGCGAGGCCGCCCGGAGCCCCGCGCCGCAGGTGGCTGACGCGGGCGGGGCCATCGATCGGCGCTGAAGCGCGTACCGCGGCGGGGCCGAGTCAGACCGAGGCGGGCGGCTCGTGCGGACGAGGCGCATGAGGATCGGGGACGTCTTCGTCGATCCAGGCTTGCATCAGGGTCCAGGTCACGGCCAGCACCACCGGGCCGATGAACAGGCCGATCAGGCCGAAGGCGACCAGCCCGCCGATCACGCCCGCCATGATCAGCAGCAGCGGCAGATCGGCCCCCTGGCGGATCAGCCAGGGCCGCAGCACGTTGTCCATGGTCGCGACAATCACGCTCCAGACGCCCATGGCGATGCCCCAGCCCGCCTGATCAGACCAGAACAACCAGATCGTCACCGGGATCAGGACCGGCAGGGTGCCGAGCTGGGCGATCGATAGCAGCACCATGATTGCGGTGAGCAGGGTGACGCCGGGGACACCCACCACCAGCAGCCCCAGGGCGGCCAGCACCGACTGGACCACGGCCGTCACGACCACCCCCAGGGCCACGCCACGCACCGAGGCCGCCGCCAGCAGCGCGGTGCGCTCGCCGCGTTCCCCCCCCAGGCGATGGGCCACGGCGATGGCGTGCCGGCTGGCCGATTCCCCGGTCGCATAGAGGACCGCACACATCAGTACGGTGGTCAGAAACTCGACTGCCAGTGCGCCGATCACGCCGGCCTGCTTCAGTGCCTGGCCCGCCAGCGTCCCGGCATAGGGGGTGATCTTTGCCAGCAGGGGCCCCAGGCCGAACTTGCCCAGCTCCTTCCATGCGTTGGCGAGCGAAGGTCCGACCAGCGGCAGTTCGCCGATCCAGCCCGGCAATTCGCCCTCGAGCAGGCTTGGCAGTGACTTCAAACCATCACTGATCTCGTCGGCATTCTCGACGATCGTCCCGATCGCCAGGCCCAGCGGAACGAAGAAGAGCAGCAGGATCGCCAGCGACATCACGATCGAGGCCAGCAGCCGATTGCCCAGCAGCATGCCCTGCAGGCGCCGCATCATGGGCCAGGTCGCAATCACGATCGTGGCGGCCCAAAGGGTGGGTGCCAGGAAGGGGCGCACCACCCAGACGCTGACTGCGATCAGGCCCAGCAGGGCCAGCACGCCCAGGATCGGTCCGATCAGATCCCGCGTGGGGTGCTGCGGCGTGGCCGCGGGGGCACTGGGGGTCGGTCCGCGGCCGGCGTCTGGGGCAGGGGTCTGCGACATCGTGGCGGTGCCTTGGGTTCACCGGAGGGATTGCCACTCTACCGCAGTGGCGTGACGGCGCTCAGCGACCGACCCGGGGTGGCAGCGGGATACGGTCGAGCAGCGGACCGGCGAGCAGCCCGGCGACCAGGCCCCAGAAGGGTGCGCCGATGTTGAGCAGCGGCAAATCGGCCACGGTCACCAGGAAGGCGATCAATGCGCCCATGGCGTGGGGCCCTGAGAAGGCCTGGGTGAAGGCGCCCTGCAGCGATCTCAGCATGGCCAGACCGGCGAGCGCCGCAATGAAGGCGACAGGCGTGGCCCGCAGCAAGGCGGTGAAGGGGGAGGCGGCCAGACCGAAGCCGATCGACAGCAGGGCCACGGTGAGTGCGCCGATATAGTGATGACGGCGCTCCCCCGAGGAGCAGGTGATGGCGTTGGTCGCCCCGGTGAGGCAGGTCGAGACAGTACCGAAGCCGGCGCAGACCAGCGAGGCCAGGCCGCAGGCCAGGGTGACGACATTGACCGGCGGCTCGTGCCCGGCGGCCTTGAGGACCGCGTAGCCTTGACCGTTCTGGACCACCAGCACGGTGATGGTGAGAGGCACGACCAGCTCCAGCAGCACGGACACCGAGAGGGTCGGCGCGTACAGCTGGGGCAAGGTGATGGCCAGCGAGGCCTGAGCGGGCAGCTCCAGCCGGGAGCCCAGGGCAATCGCTGCCGCGCCGGCAGCCAGCGCGCCAATCATGGGTGGCAGCACCCGACCGAGTCGCGGCA
>JBILSK010000492.1:0-2785 GCA_044372165.1 Burkholderiaceae bacterium
ATCAGGCGCTCGACCGGGCGGCGTGCCGGCGATAGGCCGACGGAGCGATCTGCAGCACCGCGCAGATCGGCTCGACCCCGTGGGCATCGCGGTGCTCATCGACGAGCCTGTACATCACTTCAGCCGGCGGTCGAGCTCCGCCTGGGCGAAAAACGCGCTGGCCAGCTTCAGGATCTCGTTGGCCCGACGCAGCTCCTTGACCTCGCGCTCGAGCTCCTTGACTCGATCCTTCTCGGCCGTGGTCACGCCCTCTCGCTCGCCGCTGTCGACTTGATGACGTCGCACCCACCCGTACAGCGTATGGGGCACACAGCCGATCTTGGGCGCGATGGACTGCGCCGCAGCCCACAGTGACGGGTACTCCCCGCGATGCTCCAGCACCATGCGCACCGCGCGCTCGCGAACCTCAGGGGAAAACTTGTTCGTCTTGTTCATGGCTCCATCTTCTAAAGGGTTGGAGCCTCCTCAAAACCCGGGGCGGTTCAGTAGTGCCATCGGCCGGTGATCAGGGCAAAGCGGGTAGGCGAACAGACCGACGAATTCGTATGACCCTGCGTGAAGCGGACGCCTTCGCTTGCCATCCGATCAGGTGGGGAGACACCGCGCCAACCGAAGCCTCGCGCCCGCCGTAGCACCCCAGGTCGACGCAGCCAAGGTCATCGGCGACGATGGAGATCAGATTGGGTCGATGCGCAGCGAGCGTCTCCGGTAGACCCTGCGCTCGCCGCTGATACGCCCCAGTCAGCGATTGAGCCGATCCAGCACCGCCTTGCCCGCGGCGGCGCTCAGGCCGCTGAGGAGGGTCCCCCAGGCCATGTCGAGCAGGGACAAGCCCAGCGGCCAGCCCTTGAGTGTGGCCAAGTTGGTCAGATCGTATGTGGCATAGGCGAAAAAACCAAAGAGGCCACCGGTGCTCAACGCGCGCCCCACACCCGGTATGCGCGCATGGGGACGCAGCGCGAACCAGAACAGGCCCGCTGCATAGACAAGATAGAAGGCGATGGCCGCGGGCAGGTTGAAGGGGTCCGCCATGAGATGGCCGATGCCCTCGCGGTAGACCGGCAGGGCAATGAAGCCCAGCCAGACGACGTCCAGCGCGAGCATGCACAGCGCGATCGCGAGGTAGGCGGGCAGACGGCCGCGGGCGGTCATCACAGGTACCTCAGCGAGACGGTGTGCGCGGCTTGCGGGGCCATCGCTGGCGTAGATCGGCAACGTGAAAGAGGCCCGAGGCGGCCATCGGGATCACGATCCAGGGCCAGGCGGCCTGTGCCATGGCGGCGCGCACCGCCAGCATCAGGGACAGCCCGGCCATCAGGTTGGGCAACAGTCGGGGTGCGTCGAGTCCGCGGCCGGTGAGGCGATGAAAGAGCCACAGCCCAACGATCTCCAGCACGGTGAAGCCGATGATCAGATCGACCAGCCAACCGCTGGCCACCCACTGCGACACCGTGCGCTCGCCTGCATCAGACCCGGGCCAGCCCGAGCAGGTGCGCAATGTCCTTGAAGAAGATCCGCACGTGAGCCATCGGCTTCTTGCGTGTGAGCTTCTTGTTCATGTAGGACTCGAAGGTGAGTTGCTGCACGTCGCGGTCCTTGCAGATGCTCACAAAGCGCTCGCGTCGGGCATCGCTGCTGTACCAGAAGCGCTGCATGATGCCCAGCACCCAGAAGACCCGCCCGTGGTCGCGCATGAAGCGCTTGCGCGCCGTGGCCAGTACCCGTGCATCGCCCGTGCGCAGGCAGGCGTCGACTGCGTCGGCGGCCAGGCTGCCACCCAGCATCGCGTAGTAGATGCCCTCGCCCGAGGCCGGTGCGACCACCCCTGCGGCATCACCGGCCAGCACCACGTCGCGACCATTGTCCCAGCGCTTGAGCGGCTTCATCGGCAGGGGCGCGCCTTCACGGCGCAAGGTGGGTGCATCCTGCAGGCCGGTGACTTCACGCAGCGCGGCCACGGCATTGCGCAGCGAAAAGCCCTTGTCGGCACTGCCGGTGCCCACAGACAGCGTCTCGCCGTGGGGAAACACCCAACCATAAAAATCGGGCGAGAGCCGGCCCTGATACCAGACGTCGCAGCGCGAGCCGTCATAGCCTATCGGTTTGACTTTCGGCAGCGCGATGATCTCGTGATACGCGAAGACATAGCGGGTCTTGTCGGCGCCGTCGATGGTCTGACGGGCTACGCCCGACTTCGCGCCGTCTGCGCCCACGACCATGCGCGCGCGCACCCGCGCGGGCGCCCCTTCTTCTCGCGCGCCGCGGGCACGCAAGCGATAGTGGATGACGTTGACGCCGTCGTCGCCGCGTTCGATACGTTCGAACACGCCCGAGCGGCGCACGGCGCCCGCCGAGGCCGCGCGTTCACGCAGCCACTCATCGAATCGATCCCGGTCGACCATGCCGACGAAGCCACCCTCGATCGGGATGTCGACGTTGACCGTGCGAGGAGACACCATGCGGGCCGACGTGGCGCGCGCCACCAGCTGCGAGTCGGGGATCGCGTAGTCGCGGATGAGCCGCGGCGGAATGGCCCCTCCGCAGGGCTTGATGCGCCCGGCCCGGTCCAGCAGCAGGACGGATCGTCCCTTGCCCGCCAGCTCATGGGCCGCCGTGGCCCCGGCAGGTCCGCCGCCCACCACGACCACGTCAAAGATCTCGATCTGGTCCATCCGGTTCATCCTCTTTGCAGCGCGGGCACGCGATCGTCGGGCGATGGATCGGACCCCGCGGGCCGCTCCTCGCGGGTATCGTTCTCATCGTCGATGCGGAATTCGCCGCTGCC
>JBILSK010000493.1:0-2780 GCA_044372165.1 Burkholderiaceae bacterium
CTACAGCATCTGGCGGCGCTCGCGCACCGGACTGGCTGCGATGGAGCCTGACCAGTCGCACCTGCATCAGTTGGTCCGCCTGCGCCTGCACTGGGCGCGCAAGTATGCGCAGCTGCGCCGTGCCGGCGTCTGGAGCGCCGACTGGACGCCGATGGCGCAGACCGAAAAGCCGATGCCGGTGCGTGCCCCCAATGGATCGTGCAGCCCGCTGCTGTGGGGTCTGCACGCCATCGCCGCCTGCGGTGGGGCGTTGGCCTACGACAGCACGCCCTGGCTCGCGGTGCTGGTCACCGGATTCGCGGCGATCTACGTGGCGCTGCATCGCAGGCTGCTGCGGGCTCGCACCAAGTACAAGCTGTCGCTGGCGGCCTGATGCGGACATCCTGGAGAACGGACATGGCGCAAGACCATCAGGTGCCCCGATGTTGACCACCTTGCTGAGACTGCTCAGCCGCAACAATGCCTCCCGTCCGGCCAGCCTGATCCAGGACCCGGATGAGGGCGGCGATCTCATCACCCGCATTCGTCGGCGCAAGCTCACCTACCTGTCCGAACGCAAGCTCGCCAGCATCGTCGAGACCTGCCGTGACATCGAGCGCGAGGGCCTGGATGGGACCTTCATCGAAGCCGGCTGCGCACTGGGCGGATCGACCATCCTGATCGGCATGACCAAGGGCCTCTATCGGCCGTTGCAGGTGTACGACCTGTTCGGCATGAACCTGCCGATGGCCGTCGAAGACCTGCTCGATGGCGCCGCCAGCACTGCGCCGCCCGATCGCCTGCGCGCGATGGGTGCCCTGTCGTCCGAGCACTTTGATGTCGGTGACGATTTGCTTGCGCAGGTGAGCGCCAATCTGCTTGCCTTCGGCATCGATCCGGAGCGCGAGTCGGTGGCATTCGTGCGCGGCCTGCTGCAGGACACCCTGCGCCCGGTCGGTCCGATTGCCTTCGTGCATGTCGATGTCGATCGCTACCAGCCGGTGAAGGTCTGTCTGGACCGGGTCTTCCCCCGGCTGGTCGTGGGCGGCAGCATCATCCTGGACGACTATCACGACTGGGGCGGATGCCGTCGTGCCACCGACGAGTTCCTGCGCACGGTGGTCGGCGAATTCGACGTCGACGATTCCGCGGGCTCCTTGAAGATCACGCGCTGCGCCGCGGCGCGTGATGCATTCGGTGGACGCAACGAGCCCGTGCGGCAGCGCCTGGCCCTGGCGTAGCGAAGCCCGCAGGGGTCGGGCCCGGCGCTCGCCCGCAGCCCCGGCGCGGTCCCTATAATCCGGGGATGAGCGCCCCGACCCCCACCCCAGCACCCCATTCCCATTCCGTCTCGCCGGCCTCGGCCCTGGTCGAGACCGGTCGCGAGTTCGATCGCGTCGTGGCCACCGTCAATCTGCCGGTCACGCGCGCCTCGAGCGTGCTGTTCGACAGCCTCGAGGCCGCCGAAGCCGAAGGGGTGGCCGGCATGGCCGGCGAGCGGCATCGCACGACCTACGCCACCTCGGGCACGCCGACCACCTTCGCGCTGACCGATGCGCTGGCCGAAATCGAAGGCGGTGGACATCCGGTGCGCGCAGCGGTCATGCCCTCGGGGCTCGCAGCCATCTCGGTGCCGCTGCTCGCCTACTGCAAGCCGGGCGACCATGTGCTGATGACCGATTCGGTCTACGGCCCGTCGCGCACCTTCGCCACCACGATGCTGGCGCGCTACGGCGTCGTCACCGAGTTCTACGATCCCCTGATCGGCGCGGGCATCGAGCGGCTGATCCGGCCCGAGACCCGCGTGATCTACCTGGAAAGTCCGGGCAGCTACACCTTCGAGATCCAGGACGTGCCGGCGATCTGCGCGGTGGCGCGCGCGCGCGGCATCATCACCATGATCGACAACGCCTGGGCATCGCCCGTGTTCGCACGGCCCTTCGACTGGGGGGTGGATATCTCGCTGCTGCCGCTCACCAAGTACTGGGGTGGCCATGCCGATGTGCTGATGGGCGCGGCGGTGGTGCGCGAGCCTCTGTGGCCGGCGCTGTGGCAGGCCATCAAGCAGCTGGGCATCTGCGTGGGCGGCGATGACGCCTACCTGGTGCTGCGCGGCCTGCGTACGGCCGATGTGCGCATGCGCCGCCATGAAACGACGGCGCTTGCCGTCGCACGCTGGCTGGAGTCACGCCCGGAAGTGGCACGCGTGCTGCATCCGGGGCTGCCCTCGCATCCGCAGCATGCGCTGTTCAAGCGCGATTTCCTGGGCTCGAGCGGCTTGTTCTCCTTCGAGCTGAAGTCGGCGACGCCTGCGCAGCTGGCCGCCCTGTGCGAGCGGCGCCGCCACTTCAAGATCGCCTATTCGTGGGGCGGCTTCGAGAGCCTGATCATGCCGGCCAAGCTGGGCTCGATCCGCACGGTGACGCCCTGGCAGGGCGGGCCGCTGGTCCGCATCCATTGCGGCCTGGAAGAGTCGGCCGATCTGATCGCCGACCTGCAGGACGGACTGGACGCGATGGCCGCAGTGGCCTGATCGCGTCCGTCGCCGCCCGCCTGTTTCAGCCCAGTGCGCGCTTGAGCGCACTGGCGCACATCGACACAGCCTCGTTGGCTTCGTCGATCACCCGGCCCATGGTGATGAAGCCGTGGATCTGCCGCTCGAAGCTGATGAGCGTGGCCCGGTTGCCGGCCTGCGACAGCTTGTGTGCATATTCCACGCCTTCGTCGCGCAGCGGATCGAAACCCGCGGTGAGTACCAGTGCCGCGGGCAGCTGGGTGTGGTCGGTGGCGAGAATCGGCGA
>JBILSK010000494.1:0-2776 GCA_044372165.1 Burkholderiaceae bacterium
AGAAGCTCCAGGAGCGTGTCGCCAAGCTGGCCGGTGGTGTGGCCGTGATCCGCGTCGGTGCTGCCACCGAAGTGGAAATGAAAGAGAAGAAGGCCCGTGTCGAAGACGCGCTGCACGCCACCCGTGCTGCCGTCGAGGAAGGCATCGTCGCCGGTGGCGGCGTGGCCCTGCTGCGTGCCCGCTCCAACCTGAAGGTCAAGGGTGACAACCCCGATCAGGAAGCCGGCATCAAGATCGTGATGCGTGCGATCGAAGAGCCGCTGCGCCAGATCGTTGCCAACTGCGGCGACGAGCCGAGCGTGGTGGTCAACAAGGTCCTGGAAGGCAAGGGCAACTTCGGCTGGAACGGTGCGGACGGCTCCTATGGCGACCTGGTCGCCCTGGGCGTGGTCGACCCGACCAAGGTGACCCGCATGGCGCTGCAAAACGCCGCGTCGGTCTCCAGCCTGATGCTGACCACCGACTGCATGATCGCCGAAGCGCCGGAAGACAAGCCGGCCGGCGGCGGCATGCCGGGTGGCATGGGCGGCATGGGTGGCATGGGCGACATGGGCATGTAAGACGGACTGTGTGGTCCGCCTGCGGTCTTCGGATCGCACGCGGGCCTCAGACCGGATGCCTGTCCGCTTGTGGACACCGAAGGGCCCGACGCGAGTCGGGCCCTTTTTCGTTGCTGCGCACGCCCAGGCTCAGGGGAGCGTGCTGACCTGCTGAGCGTCCGACTTAGGCCGAAGGTCTTGCGCCTTCAGCTCAATTGTTCGCCGGCGTCCGGCGCACGAGGATGTCTGCACACGGGCATCGCCCGAGCAGAACGGGAGATGCGTCGTGCAGCCTGGCCTCATCACGAACTGGCAGGTCCGCGCCTCGACGGGACGCACGCACACACCGTGCGCGGTCCGGGCGAGCATGCTGCTGTGCCTCCTGGTGTTTCTGCTGCGTGGCCTGGACGCCCGCGCGCAGGGCAGCTGCGGCGCCGCCGGCGGCCCGCCCTCTGGGCCGGCCTTCTCGGTCTGCGATTTCGCCCGCGAAGCCGCCGGCCTGCCGGCACCGGGGCCTGCTTTGGGCGCCGGCAATCCGGTCGATCTGGCCACCGGCAACAAGTACCGCCATGAACTCGATCTGCGGGTAGACGGTCCGCTGCCCCTGGTGCTGGCCCGTCACTACAACTCGCGCAACCGCCATGACGGGCCGCTGGGTGTCGGCTGGAGCCATTCCTTCGAGACCCGTCTGGTCCATCTGACGCGCGGAGGCCGCAATGAAATTCAAGTGATCCAGGGCGACGGACGCCGCCTGGTCTTCGATGCCCAGGGCAGCGCGCCCGACCGATGGCGTGCGGGCAGCATCGAGCACGGGCTGATCACCCGCCAGGGCCGCGGCGCGCACGCTCGCTGGACCTGGCGCTGGCCGGGCGGGCGCAGCCTGAGCTTCGATGCCGCAGGCAGGCTGAGCACGATCAGCCGGGACGGTCGCGGCCTGCTGCACCTCGCGCACGATGGCGCCGGTCGTCTCACGCACCTGAGCGGCCCCGGCCGATGGCTGCTCGAATTCCAGTACCTCGCCCATGCCCAGGGCGCGCGTCTGGAACGCGTCATCGGTGCCCACGGGCATACGGTGGCCCGTTACACCTATGACGACGCCGGGCAACTCGCTTCGGTCACCTGGCCCGACGGTCGCGGCCATCGCTTCGACTACGCCGACCCCAGGGACCCCCTGCTGCTGACCGCGGTCCATCGCCTGGACCCGAACACCTCGGCGACTCCGACGACGGTTGCCCGCATCGGCTACGACCTCCAGGGTCGGGCCGTGCGCGCGGTCGATGTCCTGGCCGAGGAGTCGCTGCAGATCGACTACCTGCAGCGGCCGGACGGCGCGACACCCGGGCTGACCGCAGTGACCGATGAGCACGGCGCGCGTGCGCAGTATCGCTGGCACTACAACCGGCATCGCCATGAGGCACGGCTCATCGAAGCCACCGGCACGGCCTGCGCGCGCTGTCCGGTCACCCCGCGCCGATACCACTGGGTCGCGCAGCGGCTGCAGGGCATCGAGGCCGCCGACGGCAGCACCCTGCGCTTCGACCACGACGCCCTGGGCCGTCAGCGCGCCGCCTGGATCGAGGAAACCTCGACCCGCGGTCCGTCACGGCGACTGCTGTGGCGGCTGACCTATGCGGGCAACGACCCCCTGGCGGCGCCGGCGCGCATCGAACAGCCATCCGTGGCGCCAGGACGCCTGCATCGCATCGACCTCCAGCGTGACCCAACCGGCCGCCCGATCGCGGTACGGGAACAGGGCTGGCGCCCCGAGCCCGACGCACAGGGACGGGTTCGTTTTGCGCCGCTGGCCCGTCGCTTCGCGCTAGGCCATCGCTCGGCCAGCACTCGCGCGGGCGACGAGGCGCCCACTGACTGGCTGAGCAGCCTCGCCTGGGTCGACGGCCCCCTGCCCGGCCCCGGCGACCGCATCCACATCGATCAGGTCGGCCGCCTGCTCAGGGTCAGGCATCCGCATGGCATCGAGGAGCAGCTGACCAGCGATGACGGCGTCCTGCAGGAGCACCTGTCGATGCGAGGCGTGCCGGTTCGCTTTGACACCGCGGACCGCACCGCGGCCTGGCTGAGCGGCCCGACCGTGATCGGCGCTCGCGCCCAGGCGCGCAGCCTGAGCCTGCGTTATGCGCCCTTCGGCGAGCTCGAGGGACTGACACTGCGCGACGAAGAGCAGCACCGGACGCTGCGGCTCGAGCGCTCCTGGCAGACCCAGCAGGCGGGCAGCG
>JBILSK010000495.1:0-2773 GCA_044372165.1 Burkholderiaceae bacterium
GCGGGCGTCCCGACCGATGCGGGACTCACCTGCCTGAGGTGCGCGGTCCACCAGCATGCTGATATCACGGATGTAGCTCGCCAGAACGAATACCTGGGCCCGATCATTCATGCCTGCAGACTCCATCAGGTCCAGGGCAGGCGCTGGGGCCCGCCCTGGATGGCCAGGCTCAGCGAGGCTCGCCGATCACCAGATCGAACAGATCGTCGGCATTGCCGGCCAGCGCCGCCTGCCCCAGCACCGCTTGCCAATGGGTCTCGTTGCCCCAGCGATCACGCCACAGCCACATCAGCCGCGTGTAGCGATACAGCTCGTACTCGGCCGTGAAACCGATCGCCCCGTGAGCCTGGTGGGTGATGGCAGCCACCTTGCCCGCGGCCTCGGCCGAGCGTGCTCGGGCAATCTGGGCAGCCGGCATGGTGCGCCCGGCCTCCAGATCTGCTGCCGCCCAGTCCAGCGCAGCACGGGAGGCTGCGATCTCTTCGGCGGCAAGTGCCAGCGCATGCTGCACCGCCTGGAACTGGCCGATCGGACGGCCGAACTGCACCCGAGTGCCGGCCCATTCCAGGGTCAACTCGAAGGCACGGCGCATCGCACCGGTGATCACCGCCGCGCCGGTGAGCGCGATCAAGGCATTGACCCAGTCGACCTCGGCGAGTTCAAAGGTCTTTGATGAACCCGATGCCGGACGCCACTCGCACTGCGCCGCGCGCCCCCAGGGATCGACGACCAGTCGATGCGCGCCCACAGCCCGCGGCAAGGCGCGAGAGGCCTCGAACGCTGGATCGGGGGACCCGTCCGGCCCGTTGATCTGGAGCTCGATCGGTGCCTCGTCGGCCGGATCGATCCCGGCCCGCGACAGCAAGGCATGCGCCACCAGAGAGTCGGCCAGCGGCACGGTGGCGCCATGTCGACCCACCGCCTGCAGCACCTCGGCGACATCGCGACAGGCATTGCCTGCGCCGCCCTCGGACTCGGGTCGCAGCAGGCGCGGCACGCCCGATTCGGACAGCGTGCGCCACAGCGCGGTATCGAACTCGGCCGAACCCAGGGCCGAGTCGGCCAGCATGCGGCTCACCGCATCGGCAATCATTGACGTGTTGTCGCTCATCGCAGTCCCAGCCCCCGAGCAATCATGCCGCGCAGCACTTCAGGCGTGCCGCCGCGCAAGGTGTAGGACGTGGCATCGGCCACGGTGTCGGCGAGCAGGTCCCGATAGGCATCGGCCGCGGCGGCGCCCGGTGCACTCATCGGCACGGCCCGCAGCCGTTCGGGAATCTCGCGCTCCAGAGCATTGCCCAGGTCTTTCATCAGCGCCGCTTCGGTTGCCGGGTCCAGGCCAGCATCCAGCTTGGCCGCGACCGAAATCGCCATGCGACGCAGTGCCGCAAGATGCGCCACCGAGCGCCCGATCTCGGCCTGCGCAACCGCCGAATCCGCTTGCGGACGAGCGCGGATGCACTCGACCAGCAAGGGGAACACGCTCAGAAAACGCTCGGGTCCGCTGCGCTCGAAGGCGAGCTCTCCGGTCACCAGCCGCCAGCCATCACCCACCTCGCCCAGCACGTTCATGTCGGGCACGAAGACATCGTCGAAGGTGATCTCGCTGAAATCTTCACGGCCGCTGATGTTGCGAATCGGGCGACGCGTGATGCCGGGTGCCTTCAGATCGATCGCAAACTGGGTCAGTCCCGCATGACGCTTGGAGGTATCGGGCGGATCGCTGCGGAAGATCCCGATCATGTAATCGGCCAGGTGCCCGCCCGTGGTCCAGATCTTGCGGCCGTTGATGCGCCAGCCGCCGTCGACCTTGTCGGCGCGTGAGCGCACGCTGGCCAGATCCGAGCCCGAACCCGGCTCGCTCATGCCGATGGCGCAGAACACTTCGCCGCGCACGATGCCGGGC
This sequence comes from Burkholderiaceae bacterium, assembly GCA_044372165.1. Lineage (GTDB taxonomy): Bacteria > Pseudomonadota > Gammaproteobacteria > Burkholderiales > Burkholderiaceae_E > UBA4615. The sequence continues at coordinate 1,907 of JBILSK010000495.1, forward strand.
AGCACCGCTTCCTGCAGCGCGGGCGAACCGTGCCGCAGGATCTGCGGGCCACTCTGACGATCGGCGATCCAGTGCGCGCCGACCGGGGCACCGGCCGCCAGCAGCTCCTCGACCACCACATAACGTTCGAGCGTCGAGCGCTCCTGACCGCCCCAGCGCTTGGGCCAGGTCAGGCCGATCAGACCGGCCTGGCCGCAGGCACGGCTGAAATCGCGATCGAAGATCGTCCATCCCGAACAGCGCGGCACAAAGCTGCCGCAGGCACGCTGTTCGCTCAGGAAGGCACGCACTTTCCCGCGCATCTCGAGCGCCGCGGGCGGCAGCTCGACCGATTCAAATGCAAGACTCACGATGCTTTCACCTCTCCATGCAACACATTGCCGTCCGGCCCCCGCACAGCCACCCGGGTGGGAATGCCCTGGGCCACGCTCTGACCGACGGTACAGAATTGTTCGAATTGCGCCAGCACCCGGGCGAGCTTGGTCGCATCGTCCGGAACGGTGGCCATGCGGATCGCCACATCGATGGACAGCACGCGCAGGCGCCCCTCGCTGTTGCGGCCGATCTGGCAACTGGCCTCGGCCGACAAGGGCTCGGCGTCGAGCTTGAATTTGCGCAGCGCAAACACCAGCGAGTCGGTCATGCAGTTGGCCACGGCCGCAATCAGCAGCTGCGAGGGCATCGGGCCCTTGCCCGCCCCCAGGGGCGGCGGCTCATCGCCAACGAGGACCGGCAGCGAATCATCCCAGGTGATCGCCACCTGGTAGTCCTGCTGCTGCACCAGTCGAATGCTTCGTGTGGATTCTTCCGACATGACGCGACTCCGATCTGCGCTCAGGCCAGGGCCTTGGCGAGAAACACTGTCAT
>JBILSK010000496.1:0-2769 GCA_044372165.1 Burkholderiaceae bacterium
CTGCAAGGTCGGCCGGGACATAGGGCAGGCGGGGCATGAGGTCTCCTGATGGGTCGTTGCGCTGCGAGAAAGACCGATCTTCGCATGGCCCACCCCAAGGGATGGCTCGAAATGCGGCTCGCGGGTCGGTGCAGGGGCGCTGCTAGAATCGGCGCATGACGCTGACCGAACTCAAGTACATCGTGGCGGTCGCGCGCGAACGGCATTTCGGTCGCGCGGCCGAGGCGTGCCATGTGAGCCAACCCACCCTGTCGGTGGGCATTCGCAAGCTCGAGGACGAACTCGGCGTGATTCTCTTCGAGCGGGGCGGCGCCGAGGTCAGCGTGACGCCCATTGGCCAGCAGATCGTCGACCAGGCCCAGCGGGTGCTCGACGAGACCTCCAGCATCCGCGAGATTGCCAAGCAGGGCCGCGACCCGCTGGCCGGTGCCCTGCGCCTGGGCATCATCTACACCATCGGCCCCTACCTGCTGCCGCGCATCATGCCGCGCATCATTGCCGACGCCCCGGCGATGCCCTTGCTGCTCGAGGAAAGCTTCACCGCGCGCCTGCTCGAACTGCTGCGGCAGGGCGACATCGACGTGGCCGTGCTCGCCGAACCCTTCGCCGACCAGGGTTTCGTGACCACGCCGCTCTACGACGAACCCTTCGTGGTGGCTGTGCCGCGCCAGCATGCCTGGGCCGACCGGGCCTCGGTGTCCTCGACCGAACTGCGCGAACAGACCATGCTGCTTCTTGGAACCGGCCACTGCTTTCGTGATCAGGTCATTCAGGTCTGCCCCGAGTTGTCCCGGTATTCTCAATCGAGCGGTGGTATTCAGAAGACCTTCGAAGGTTCATCACTGGAAACCATCCGCCACATGGTGGCGTCCGGCATTGGTGTGACGGTGCTGCCCTGGTTGGCGCAACCTGAAGACGTGCTGGCTGGCCGGGCCCACCAGGACGGGCTGCTCAGCTACCTGCCGTTCGAGGCACCGGCGCCCACCCGCAGGGTGGTGCTGGCCTGGCGGCGCAGCTTCACTCGGCTGGCCGCCATCGATGCGCTGAAGGCGGCCATCCTCAAGGCCGATCTGCCCGGTGTTGCCCGCATCGCGAACACCGACGCATTGGCAGCCTGATCCGACTGTTTCCGACTCCTCCCCTCGACTCCCGACTCTTCCGAAAGGCCATCGTGACCGCTTCGCCCAAGCCCGACTACCCGACCGTCGAACAGGTCATTGGCCGCACGCCGCTCGTGCGCCTGCAACGACTGCCGGGTGCGAGCAATGCCTCGCGCGGCAATGTGATCCTGGGCAAGCTCGAGGGGAATAATCCGGCCGGCTCGGTCAAGGACAGACCCGCCATCGCGATGATTGCCCGCGCCGAGGCGCGCGGCGACATTCGTCCAGGCGACACCCTGATCGAGGCCACCTCCGGCAACACCGGCATTGCGCTGGCGATGGCAGCTGCGATCCGCGGCTATCGCATGGTGCTGATCATGCCGGAGAACCTGTCCATCGAACGGCGCCAGACCATGCGTGCCTTCGGCGCCGAACTGATCCTGGTGAGCAAGGAACAGGGCATGGAATATGCCCGCGATCTGGCGGACCAGATGCAGGCAAAAGGCGAAGGCAAGGTCCTTGATCAGTTCGCCAACGACGACAACTGGGCGGCTCATTTCGAGACCACCGGGCCCGAAATCTGGGAAGACACGCGTGGCCAGGTGACGCACTTCGTGTCGGCCATGGGCACCACCGGCACCATCACGGGCGTCTCGCGCTACCTGAAGTCGCGCAATCCCGCGGTGCAGATCGTCGGGGCGCAACCGGATGAGGGCTCCTCGATCCCCGGAATCCGCAAATGGCCCGAGGCCTACCTGCCGGCGATCTATCAACATGCGATCGTCGATCGCATCGAGTACGTCTCGCAGGCCGATGCCGAATCCATGGCGCGGCGACTGGCCGCCGAGGAGGGGATCTTCTGCGGCCCGTCTGCTGCCGGCGCCTGCTGCATCGCACTGCGCATCGCCGAGCAGGTCAGCAATGCGACCATCGCCTTCGTGGTGTGTGATCGGGGCGACCGATACCTTTCGATGAACGTGTTTCCCGCGTGAGGGCGGGGGACGGACGGCTGCCCGCCAATGTGTTCACCGGCATTCTGCTGGCCATCGGCGCGAGCGTCTCGTTCGCGCTGCTCGACACCATTTCCAAGCACCTGACACGCAGCTACCCGTTTCCGATGGTGGCATGGGTGCGCTACGTGGTGCACGTGCTGCTGATGACCGTGCTGCTGGTGCCACTGCGAGGGCGTGCGCTGCTGGCCACGCGCAGTCCGCGGATGCAGGCGTTTCGGGGCGTCTGCCTGGCCCTGGCATCGATGACCTTCTTTGCGGCGCTGAGCTACCTGCCCCTGGCCGAGGCCAGCGCCATCATCGCGATTGGTCCCATCCTGGTGAGCGTGGTCGCCGTGCGCTGGCTGGGCGAGCGCGCGCCACCGGGCACCTGGGTCGCACTGACGCTCAGCTTCGTCGGCATGCTGCTGATCGTGCGCCCGGGTTCGTCGCTGTTCACCCCGGCCGCGCTGCTGCCGGTCGTGGCCGCCTGCTTCTCGACCGGATTCACGCTGGCCACGCGGCGCCTCGCCCTGATCGACGATGGGGTCTCTACGCTGTACATCGGCGGCATCGTCGCCACCGTGCTGTTGAGCCTGTTCCTGCCATTTCACTGGGTCACGCCCCGATCGGCCTGGGACCTGGCACTGTTCTGTGCCACCGGCCTGATCGGCGCCGTC
>JBILSK010000497.1:0-2766 GCA_044372165.1 Burkholderiaceae bacterium
CGAAACACCAGCACGCCGTACTGATTCATGCCGGCGCGGATCTGCTCGAGCGTGTCGCGGTCATGGACCGCACGCAGGTCAATGGGGCTGGCTTCACCCACGAAGCATCCGCCAAGCTGCTTGAAGGTCAGTGTGCTCATCGTCTTCTCCCTGAATCAGAGTTCTTGTCATGCAGGCGGGCGTTTTCGCCCTGCCTGCATTGCCGCGGATCAGTGTCCGCGCGCCCGCTTGAACCAGTCGAGCCCGGCGCTCGTGCCACCGGGCACCGCGCCGCGGGCCGGCCGATATTCGCAGCCCACCCAGCCGCTCCAGCCGCACTGCGCCGCCACCTCGTCGATCACCTTGAAGAGATACGGGTAGTTCATCTCGCCGATGTCCGGCTCGTGCCGCTCGGGCACCCCGGCGATCTGGAAGTGCCCGACGCGCCCGGTGGGCAGGTACTGGCGGATCTTCATCGCCACGTCGCCCTCGACGATCTGGCAATGGTACAGGTCCATCTGCACCTTGAGATTGGCGGCTGCGACCGTTTCCACGATGGCATGGGCCTCGCCCTGTGCGTTCAGGAAGAATCCTGGAATGTCGCGCGTGTTGATCGGCTCGATCAGCACATCCACCCCCGCCTGCGCGGCCTGCGCGGCCGCCCAGGCGAGGTTGGCCAGGTAGGTCGCCCGCAGTCGCTCGCGCGGCACATCCATGGGTGCCAGGCCGGCCATCAGGTGAATGCGCGGGCAGGCCAGCACGGTGGCATAGCGCAACGCCTCGGTCACACCCCGACGGAACTCTTCCTCGCGCCCTGGCAGGCAGGCAATGCCGCGTTCGCCGCGCGTGAAGTCGCCCGGGGGCGCATTGAAGAGCACCTGCTGCAGGCCGTGATCACGCAAGCGCGCGGCGATCACCTCGGGCGCATGGTCATAGGGAAACATGAACTCGACCGCATTGAACCCGTCTTGTGCGGCCGCGGCAAAGCGGTCGAGAAAGTCGAGCTCGGGGTACATCATGCTCAGGTTGGCAGCGAATCGGGGCATGGCAGGTCTCGTGTTCGGATCAGTCGGGTCGGGGCTATCGGGTGCTTACCAGCGCGCACCGAAGTGTTCGCGCAACTCATCGAGGCGCGCGGCATCCAGCGGTGCTGCGCGGGTCATCAGCCACAGCCGGGCGGTTTCCTCGAGTTCTTCCAGCACGGCGCTGGCCGCCGCAGGCGAGGACTCCCAGACATTGGGGCCCAGGCGATCGAGCATCACCGCCCGCAGGGGCGTGCCGGCGGCTCGCATGGCCTCGATGCGCCGGGCTACCTCGTCGCCCACCGCCGGATCTCCGGGGCGGTGATAGGGCACCAGCGGCACGTGGCCCACCTTCATCACGTAGTAGGGCGTGATCGGCGGCAGGATGTCGTCGCTGTGCCAGACGCCGGACAAGGTGAGTGCCACCAGATGCGTGGAATGGGTGTGGATCACGCAGCGCGCTTCGGGGTCGGACTCGTAGATGCGCCGGTGCAGCGCCAGCGTCTTGGAGGCGCGATCACCGCTGGTCTGCGTGCCGCGGGCATCGACGCGGGCCAGACGATCGGGGTCCAGGCGGCCCAGACAGGCGTCGGTGGGCGTGATGAGAAAGCCGTCGTCCATGCGCACGCTGATGTTGCCCGCGGTGGCATGCACATAGCCGCGCGCAAAGAGCGATTCGCCTACCCGGCAGATCTCTTCACGCAGCAGATGGCTCATGCCGGCACCCGCTGCGCGAAGGCGCGCGTGAAGAACTCGGGCGTGCCGAAATTGCCGGATTTGAGCGCCAGATGCAGGGTGACGTTGTTGCAGGCGCGAGCTTGCGCGGCGGTCCAGGGCACGCCCGGATCAATTTGCGCGCCAATGCTCATCTGCTGCACGCCCAGGGCCTGCACCACCGCCCCCGAGGTCTCGCCACCGGCCACGATCAGTTGCCGCACGCCGCGCTCGACCAGACCGCGAGCCACCGCGGCCAGCGCCTGCTCCACCAGCTCGCCGGCCTGGGCCACACCGAGTTGCGCCTGCACCGCGCGCACGGCCTCGGGCGCAGCGCTGGCGTAGATCAGCACGGGGCCCGTGCCCAGTCTTGACTGCGCCCAGCTCAAGGCCTGGGCCACGAGCGCTTCGCCGCGCGCAAGTGCCAGGGGATCGATTGCGAAGGCCGCCCCACCCTGCTCGATGAAGCGCTGGACCTGGCCCAAGGTTGCCACCGAGCAGCTGCCCGACACCACGGCCTGATGACCGCTTGCAGGCGGCAGGACATCGGCTGTGGTCGGGGCGCCCAAACGCCCGCTGGCCCGCCAGTTCGCCGGCAGGCCCATCGCGATGCCCGAGCCTGCGGTCACCAGCGGCAAGCCCGCCAGGGCTTCGCCGATGCGCATGAGGTCTTCATCGCTCACGGCGTCCAGCACCGCAATGCCCGTGCCCTGCGCCTGCAGTGCTTCAAAGCGAGCGCGAATTGCCTGCGGGCCGCGCGCAATCACGTCAAGCGGCACGAGCCCCACCCGATGCCGGGTCTGCGGCTGCAGCACGCGCACCAGGTTGGCATCGGTCATGGGGGTGAGCGGATGGTCCTTCATGCCGCTGTCGGACAGCAGCACGTCGCCCACGAAGAGATGGCCCTTGTAGACCGTGCGCTGATTGGCCGGGAAGGCCGGACAGGCGATGGTGAAGCGGCTGCCCAGGGCATCCAGCAGGGCATCGGTGACCGGGCCGATGTTGCCGGTGGGGGTGGAGTCGAAGGTGGAGCAGTACTTGAAGTAGATCT
>JBILSK010000040.1:0-9212 GCA_044372165.1 Burkholderiaceae bacterium
TGACCGCACGAACGATGGGCTCGGCGAGGCCGAAATCGGTGAATTTGGGAGGCGGAGCCGCGGTGGCCGCGGAATCGGTATCGGGGAGACTGGAAGGTGAATCGCTCATTGAGATCGCTCGTAGTGCGAGCGCGGTCCGAACGGCCCTCGCAGGCCCAGCGGATTGCCTGAAAACCGAGCATCTTACGCCGATTCAGCCGACAACACCCGGGAAACGTTGCAGCGCCAGATTCACCGAGCCGGGCCTGCCGCCCTCGAGCCACAGGAAGCGGCCCCGCCGTGGCCATCGGCCCGCCACGAAAGCAGGCGGTTCAGAGGAATCGGTCGAGGATGCGGCGGGTATGGTGGTCGAGGGCGCCGATGTCGCGCACCAGGTACTGCACGCCGTATCGATCGGCGATCAGCAGCGACGAGCGCGCCAGGCGCCGGATGTCTTCCTCGCCCTTGAGCACGAAGGACGTCTCGCCCCGATCGGTGCTCACCGTCCAGGTGCTCGGGGTGGCAAAGCTGGAAACATCGCGGATCGCGCGGATTTCCGGGACGAATTCCCGGCTGGCCAGGTGCTCGACCACCAGGTCGCGACGCACGGGATCGAGGTCCTCGACACGGTCGATCCAGGCGACCTCATGGCCTTCGGCACTCATGAGCGCGATGCCTTCTGCCGGCGCGCCGATCGGAAAGGCCCGCACCCCCACCACCCCGACATGGCGCGTGCCGTCGGGCAGCGTCAAGAGCAGGCGCCCGAAGTCATCCTTGTCCAGACTGAACTCAGCCACCGCCATCTTCATTCGCCTCGGTACGCCAGATCTTGGGTTCCACACCGTCGTCTTCCTGGCGAGCCTGCGCCTGGTAGAGACGGAAATAGGCGCCTTCCAGGGACATCAGGGTGTCGTGGTCACCCACCTCGACCACCTGGCCGCGGTCCAGCACGACCAGCCTGTCCGCCCGCCGCAGGGTACTCAGGCGATGGGCAATGGCGATGGTCGTGCGGCCCAGCACCAGGTTGTCGAGCGCCTTCTGGATTTCCTTCTCGGTCTCGGTATCAACCGACGAGGTGGCCTCGTCCAGGATCAGGATCTTGGGGTCGATCAGCAAGGCGCGGGCGATCGAGATGCGCTGGCGCTCGCCGCCCGACAGCGCCTGGCCACGCTCGCCCACCAGGGAGTCGTAGCCGTGGGGCAGGCGCAGGATGAAATCGTGGGCGTGCGCCGCACGGGCGGCAGCCACGATCTCGGCGCGCGTGGCCTCCGGCTTGCCATAGGCGATGTTCTCGGCAATCGTTCCGAAGAACAGGAAGGGCTCCTGCAGCACCAGGCCGATGTGACGCCTGAATTGCGCCACCGGCACATTGCGCACGTCGACCCCGTCGATGCGGATCGAGCCATCCGAGACATCATGGAAGCGGCAGATCAGGTTCACGAGCGTGCTCTTTCCGGAGCCGCTGTGCCCGACCAGACCGATCATCTCGCCCGGCTTGATCGACAGGTCGATGCCCCGGATCACGGCCCGATTGCCGTATCGAAAGCCCGCACCGACGATGTCGATCCGGCCCTGGACCTTCTCGAGGGGTACCGGGTTGGTCGGCTCCGGTACGCTGGACACATGGTCCAGGATGTCGAAGATGCGCTTGGCCCCGGCGGCGGCCTTCTGCGTGACCGACACGATGCGGCTCATCGAATCCAGGCGCAGGTAGAACCGGCTGATATAGGCCAGGAAGGCGGTCAGCACTCCTACCGTGATCTGATCCCGGGAAATCTGCCAGATCCCGAAGCCCCAGACGATCAGCAGGCCGATCTCGGTCAGCAGCGTGACCGACGGCGTGAACAGGGACCAGACGCGATTGACCCGGTCGTTGACCGCCAGGTTGTGGCGATTGGCTTCGCGAAAGCGTTCGGTTTCGCGCTGCTCCTGGGCAAAGGCCTTCACCACGCGGATGCCCGGGATGGTGTCGGCCAGCACGCTGGTGACCTCGGCCCAGATGCGATCGACCTTCTCGAAGCCGGTCCGCAGCTTGTCGCGCACGTAATGGATCATCCAGGCGATGAAGGGCAGCGGCAGCAGGGTCACCAGCGCCAGCCAGGGATCGATGGAGGCCAGAATGGCCGCCGTCATCAGGATCATCAGCAGGTCGGTGGCGAAATCCAGCAGATGCAGCGACAGGAAGATGCAGATCCGATCGGTTTCCGAGCCGATCCGGGACATCAGGTCACCGGTTCGCTTGCCGCCGAAATATTGCAGTGACAGATTCAGCAGATGTTCGTAGGTCTGGGTCCGGAGGTCTGCGCCGATGCGCTCGCTCACCAGCGCCAGGATGTAGGTTCGCGCCCAGCCCAGGCCCCAGGCCAGCAGCGCGGCGCCAAGCAACCCGCCCAGGTACAGACCGACCGTGTGGGGATCAATGGGCACGCCCTGCTGATACGGGATCAGGATGTTGTCCATCAGCGGCATGGTCAGGTACGGCGGCACCAGGGTCGCCGCCGTGGCAGCGACGGTCAGCAGGAAGCCCAGCAGCAGTTGCCACTTGTAGGGCCGGGCAAACCGCCATAGCCGCAGCAGCACCCAGGTCGAGGGCTCAGCCTCCGGTGCCGGCGCGCACGCAGGGCACTCCTGCTTGCCAGCGGGAATCTCGGCCTGGCACTTGGGGCACTGTGCCAGCGGTGCACGCAGCGGCCCACCCGCCTCGGGGCGGTCGGCCGCGAGCTGAAACGCCTCGATCAGCCGCTGCGCAGCCGTGTCCTGTGCCAGCGTGTAGCGCCAGCTGGCGACTCGGCGGGTGGCATCGACCAGTTCCAGTGTGCCCACACCCGCGTGGTCACGCTTGCGCAGATTCAGGCCCGCGGCTGGAAGTGTCCACTCACCTGAGGCCTCGCCCGCCGCCTTGACCGACAGGAGCCTGCGATCGGTCACCAGCAGCAGCCCATCGGCAAACCGCAGCTGCTCGTCCAGGTCGGTCGCCACCCAGGTGAGGACCTGCTCGCCCGGCGCCAATCTCGCCTGAGCCTGGCTGCCCAGGGGCTCTGGAAGCGGTCGATCCGGGACGAGCAAGGGGTCGGGGGCTTGGGTCATGGCGGGGTCGGGCCGCACTGTCGCGGTGCAGTGCAAGGCCTGAAGGGTACCGCATCCAAACGTTGCGTAAACCTTACGGACGCTGGCGCGTTGTGCTGTGACCGGGCATCGTTCGCGACACACCGACTGCCCGCCCCCTTTTTCGCGCCCGCGGCGCCAGCAACCGAACCGCAACCACCATGAAAGCACCCGGAGACATCCGGATCCTCGAGATCCGTTCCCTTCGAGGCCCCAACCGCTGGACGTACCGCCCGGTGCTCGAGGTCCTGATCGACATCGGCGATCTCGAAGACTATCCCTCCAACCTGCTTCCCGGCTTTGCGCAACGGCTGCGCGAGGCGCTGCCCGGCCTGGTCGAGCACCGCTGCAGCTACGGCGAGCGCGGCGGGTTTCTGCGCCGCCTGGACGAAGGCACCTGGCCAGGGCACATCCTGGAGCACGTCACGCTCGAACTGCAGACGATGGCCGGTCTGCCGGCTGGCTTCGGCAAGGCACGCGAGACCTCTCTGCGGGGCGTCTACAAGGTGATCGTGCGGGCCTGGCAGGATGACGTCGCCCGCCACGCACTGACCGAAGCCCGCGAGCTGATCATGGCCGCGATCGAAGACCGTCCCTATGATGTGGACGACACCGTCGCCACCCTGCGCCGCATGGTGGACAAACTGTGCCTGGGCCCCAGCACGGCGTGCATCGTGGATGCCGCCGATGACCGCGACATTCCCTCGATTCGCCTGAACGAAGGCAATCTGGTCCAGCTGGGCTACGGCTCGCGCCAGCGTCGTATCTGGACGGCCGAGACCACCCGGACCAGCGCGATCGCCGAGGGCATCTCGAAGGACAAGGACCTCACCAAGCAGCTGCTGGCACCGGTGGGCATCCCGGTGCCCGAGGGCGAGTACGTCCGCAGCGCCGCTCAGGCCCGGGAGGTCGCCGAATCAATCGGTTACCCCGTCGTGGTCAAGCCCTATGACGGCAATCACGGGCGGGGCGTGTTCACCAACCTCGTGAGCGGCGAGGAAGTCGAGAAAGCCTATGCCGCCGCGCTCGAGGAAGGCAGTGGCGTGATCGTCGAGCAGTTCGTCCCCGGCTTCGAGCATCGGCTGCTGGTGGTGGCCGGCAAGCTGGTCGCGGCCGCCCGGGGCGATCTGGCCTTCGTCACGGGTGACGCACGCCACAGCATCGATGAGCTGATCGAACTGCAACTGAATTCGGACCCCCGCCGCGGTGTGACCGAGGTCAATCCGCTCAACCCGGTGCGCCTGGACAACGCGGCCCGCCTGGAACTGGCGCGCAAGGGCCTGAGCGCCGAGTCGGTCCTCGAGGAAGGCCGCCGTGTGCTGATCCAGCGCAACGGCAATGTCGCCATCGACTGCACCGACGAGGTCCACCCCAGCACCGCCGCCCTGGTGTCGCTCGCCGCCCGGACCGTCGGTCTCGATATTGCAGGCATCGACCTGGTGGTCGACGACATCTCGCGCCCGATCGCCGAGCAGGGCGGTGCCATCGTCGAGGTCAACGCCGGTCCCGGGCTGCTGATGCACATTCGGCCGGCCGAGGGCACACCGCGCCCGGTCGGACCGGCCATCGTCGATCACCTTTTCCCGCAAGGCGAAAGCGGGCGCATCCCGATCATCGGCATCACGGGCAGCCGGGACACCGCCGCGGTCGCACGCCTGGTGGCGCACCTGATGCGCCAGCACAAGCGCCGCGTGGGCGTTGCCTCGACCGACGGCCTGGTCGCCGAGCAGCGCATCGTGCAGTCGACGCCCTCGGCCGACTGGGATTCGGCCCACAAGATTCTCCTGAACCGCTCCATCGATGTGGCCGTGATCGAAAACGGCCCCCGGACGATTGCCGAGGACGGCCTCGCCTATGACCGCTGCCTGGTCGGCGTGGTGACGGGCCTCGACCCCGAAGCCACCCTGGATGACCTGCACATCGACACACCCGAACGCCTGTACGGCGTGCTGCGCACCCAGGTCGACGTGGTGCTGCGCGAGGGCGCATCGGTACTGAACGCCGACGACGAACGCCTCCTCGACATGGCAGAGCTGTCGGATGGGCAAGTGATCCTCTACGGCATCGATGGCGACAATCCGGCCATCGTTGCCCATCTCGAGCATGGCCGGCGGGCGGTCCACACGCGCGGCCAGGATGTGATCCTGGCCATCGGCCGTGACACCGTGATCCTCGACGGGTTGATGGGCACCGAGGACACCTCGGCCGTCCTGCCTGCAGTGGGCGTGGCCTGGTCGCTCGGGCTCACCCCCGAGGCCATCCGCGCCGGCATCGCGAGCGCGCCGGGCAACCCGAGCGCCACCCACCCTCGCGACATCCCCGCCGACTCGCTGATCGCAGCAGCCGCCTGAACCCTGCGACCGGGCCCGCCCGGTCGCTCTCACCTGCGCACCGAATGAACATCACCCGCATCCGCGCCCTGCGTGGCCCGAACCTGTGGAGTCGGCACACGGCCATCGAGGCCGTGGTCGAATGCACGGACACCGAACGTCATGTCGCTGCGCTCGACGGTTTCGAAGCCCGACTGCGAGCGCGCTTCCCCGACCTGGGGCCCCTGCGGCCCGACCCCCGCGGCCAGGTGTCCCTGGCCCTGGTGCTCGCGCGAGTCGCCTTCCGATTGCAGGCCCTGGCGGGCTGCCAGGTCCTGTTCGGGGGTGCCGTGGCCAGCTCCCAGCCCGGCGTCTATCGCGTGGTCGTCGAGTACACCCAGGAAGCCGTGGGTCGCCTGGCCCTGCAGACCGCCGAGGCACTGTGCCAAGCTGCGCGGGACGACACCGCGATCGATGTCCCGGCGGCCATCGCCGCCCTGCAGGAACTCGACGAGGACATCCGCCTGGGGCCCAGCACGGGCTGCATCGTGCAGGCCGCCGCCGCCCGTGGCATTCCGTATCGCCGCCTGACCGACGGCAGCCTGGTGCAATTCGGCTGGGGCGTGCACCAGCGGCGCATCCAGGCGGCGGAAATCGACAAGACCAGCGCGATCGCTGAATCGATCGCCCAGGACAAGGACCTGAGCAAGCACCTGCTGCATGCCATCGGTGTGCCCGTGCCGCAAGGCCGTTCGGTCACTGACCTGGAGGCCGCGTGGGCGGTCATGCAGTCCTTGCGCACGCCGGTGGTGGTCAAGCCGCGCGACGGCAATCAGGGCAAGGGCGTCACGGTGAACGTGCAGTCACGCGCCGAGCTCGAGAACGCCTGGACGGCGGCCACACAGATCAGCGACGACATCATTGTCGAGCAGTACATCCCGGGCGACGATTACCGCCTGCTGGTAGTCGACCGCAAACTGGTGGCTGCCGCACGACGCGACCCACCGCAGGTGATCGGCGACGGCCAGCACAGCGTGCGTCAGCTGGTCGAACTGGTGAACAGCGACCCTCGCCGGGGCGACGGCCACGCGACACCCCTCACCCGCATCCGCTTCGACGCCATCGCCCTGGCGCGGCTCACGGCACAGGGACTCGACGCCGACTCCATCCCCGAGAATGGCCGCAAGGTCGTCCTGCGCAACAACGCGAACCTCAGCACCGGCGGCACGGCCACTGATGTCACCGACGAGGTTCATCCCGACGTGCAAGCGCGCGCGGTGGAAGCCGCACTGATGGTCGGGCTGGACGTCTGCGGCGTGGACATCGTCTGCCAGACCGTGAGCCGTCCTCTCGAGGAACAGGGCGGTGCCATCGTCGAAGTCAATGCAGCGCCCGGTTTGCGCATGCACCTGGCCCCGTCCTATGGCAAGCCTCGGCCGCTGGGCGAAGCCATCGTGGACATGCTCTATCCCGCAGGCGAGGACGGTCGCATCCCCACCGTGTCGGTCACCGGCACCAACGGCAAGACCACCACGGTCCGACTGATCGCCCACCTGATCCGGCAATCCGGGCTGGTGGTGGGCATGACCAACACCGACGGCGTCTACGTCAATGACGTGCAGACCGACGCCGGCGACTGCAGCGGGCCCAAGAGCGCCCGCAGCGTGCTGATGCACCCGGATGTGCAGGCAGCCGTCTTCGAGACCGCGCGCGGTGGCATGCTGCGCGAAGGGCTGGGATACGACCGCTGCAAGGTCGGCGTGGTCACCAATGTCGGCATGGGTGACCATCTCGGTCTGAATTTCGTGGATACCGTCGACGATGTCTCGGCCATCAAGCGCATCGTCGTGCAGAACATCGCGCCCGACGGTGTCGCGGTGCTCAATGCCGCAGACCCCTTGTGCGTCGACATGGCCGAGCACTGCCCGGGGGCGGTGACCTTCTTCGGCCCGGGGCCGGATCATCCGGTGATCGCCGCGCACCACGCTCAGGGCCGTCGAGTGGTCTTCGTGCGCGGTGACGCCGTCGTGGCGGCTCAGCGCGAGCGCGAGTGGCGTATCCCGCTGGCCGCGATACCGCTGACCCGAAATGGGCAGCTTCCCTTTCAGGTCGACAATGCCATGGCAGCGATCGCAGCCGCCTGGGCGCTCGGCATGGACTGGGACACGGTCCGCAAGGGGCTGGCGGGCTTCGTGAGCGATGCCCGCTCGGCGCCTGGTCGGTTCAATCTCTTCAACTGGCGCGGCGCAACCATCATCGCCGACTACGGCCACAATCCGGATGCGATCCAGGCGCTGGTCGATGCTGTAGTCGCCTTGCCGGCGCAACGGCGATCAGTGGTCATCAGCGGCGCCGGTGATCGTCGCGACGAAGATTTGCGCCGCCAGACCGAAATCCTCGGCGACGCCTTCGATCACGCCATCCTGTACCAGGATGCCGCCCAGCGCGGTCGTGCCGATGGCGAGGTCATCGCCCTGCTCAGACAAGGCCTGCATGGCGCGCGGCGCACCCAGCAAGTTGACGAGATCCGCGGCGAGTTTGCAGCCATCGACCACGCCCTGGATCGGGTCGGCCCCGGAGACCTCTGCCTGATCCTGATCGACCAGGTGCAAGAAGCCCTCGACCACATCGCGCGACGTATCGCCGAACCGGCCTGATCCGAAGCACCCCCTGGTCGACGAGGACCCGAGCGCATCGGGTCCTTGCCCCTCGTCCGGCAGAGCTAACCGTTAAGGATGACAAGGCAGGCACCGAGCCTGTCCTTGGGCAGGATGCGCGAGCTCACCCATTATTTCGGGTGTAACTCCCGCGTGATCGCTCATGTCCCATCGCCCCCCTGTCCACGTCACTCGCCCCTACCTGCCCGATCTCGCAGAATTCCTGCCCTACCTGGAGCAGATCTGGGAGAGTCGAGTGCTGACCAACGCGGGACCGTTTCATGCCCGGCTCGAGCGCGAACTGTGCGCCTACCTGGGTGTCGACCACATCAGCCTGTTCTCCAACGGAACGCTCGCGCTGGTGACGGCCCTGCAAGCCCTGCGCATCACCGGCGAGGTGATCACGACGCCCTACTCGTTTGTGGCCACTGCGCATTCGCTGCTCTGGAATGGCATCAAGCCGGTCTTCGTGGACATCGATCCCCGCACGCTGAACCTGGACCCCGCGAAGATCGAGGCTGCCATCACCCCGCAGACAACGGCCATCATGCCGGTTCACTGCTACGGCCATCCCTGTGACGCGCAGGCCATTCAGCGCATTGCCGACACCTACAACCTGCGGGTGATCTACGACGCGGCCCATGCATTCGGCGTGCAGCAGGCCGGCGCAAGCATCCTGCGTCACGGCGATCTCTCGGTACTCAGCTTTCACGCGACCAAGGTGTTCAATACCTTCGAAGGCGGGGCGATCATCTGTCCCGACGAGCGCACCAAGCGCCGCATCGACCATCTGAAGAACTTCGGCTTCGTCGACGAAGTGACAGTGGTGGCACCCGGCATCAACGGAAAAATGAGCGAATTGAACGCGGCACTGGGACTGCTGCAACTCAGGCATGTGGACCGTGCCATCGCGCAGCGCGAGCGGATCGATGCCATCTACCGCGCCCGCCTGGGCCCGGTCCGTGGCATCCACTGCCTGGAGCCCTCCGGCGAGAGTCGGGCCAACTATTCCTATTTCCCGATCCTGGTCGGCCCGGACTTTCCGATCAGCCGTGACGCACTCTATGCTCGGCTGCGTGATCACGACATCATGGCGCGTCGCTACTTCTATCCGCTGATTTCCGATTTTCCGATGTATCGCGGCTTGCCGTCGGCGGCGCGC
>JBILSK010000498.1:0-2758 GCA_044372165.1 Burkholderiaceae bacterium
TGGCTGCGCTACCCAAGGCCCAACGCGATGCGCAGCTTGCGCAATGGGCCGAAGCTGCGCAGGGTGAGGCCAGTGTGTCGAATGTTTGCAGCTATGATGACCTGATCGAGGGTGCGCCTTCATGCATCCCCGACCCTGGCCGACTCGCATCGAGCGGGTCGCAACGATAGGCTCGCCACGAGTGAGTCTCGAGGCCTGACACCAAGGAGATGACGATGGAGCGCTTCTGGCTCAAGCATTACCCACCCGGCGTGCCCGCCGATGTCGACGCGTCGGTGTACCCCTCGCTGGTGGCCCTGCTGGAGGAGTCCTTCGCCAAGTACGGCGCGCGCACCGCCTTCGACAGCATGGGCTCGACCATGAATTTCGGCGAGGTCGATCAACTGTCGACCGCCTTTGCCGCCTGGCTGCAGTCCAAGGGCTTGAAGCCCGGTGCGCGGGTCGCCTTGATGATGCCCAACCTGCTGCAATACCCGGTCGCCATGGCAGCCGTGCTGCGCGCCGGCTATGTGGTGGTCAATGTGAACCCGCTCTACACCCCGCGCGAGCTCGAACATCAGCTCAAGGATTCAGGGGCTGAGGCCATCGTCATCCTGGAGAACTTTGCCAACACCCTGGCCGAGGTCATCTCTCGCACCGCAGTGCGCCATGTCGTGATTGCCTCGATGGGCGATCTGCTGGGGACCGTGAAAGGCACAGTGGTGAATTTCGTGGTGCGCACGGTCAAGAAGCTCGTACCCGCCTATTCACTGCCAGGCGCCACGCGCTTTCCAGCCGCCCTGGCGCAAGGACGCAAGCTGTCATTGCAGCCAGTGAAGATCGGCCCGGAAGACATCGCGTTCCTGCAGTACACCGGCGGGACCACCGGCCTGTCGAAGGGCGCAATCCTGCTGCATCGCAATGTGATCGCCAACATCCTGCAGTCGGAGGCCTGGGTCCAGCCCGGTCTGAACAATCCGGCGAAAGGCCCGATGCCCGAGCAACTGGTCTGGATGTGCGCTTTGCCGCTGTATCACATCTTCGCGCTGACAGCGTGCTGCCTGATGGGCATGCGCATGGGCGGCATGAACATCCTGATTGCCAATCCGAGGGACTTGCCCGCCGTGGTGAAGGCGATGCGGCCCTACCAGGTGAACCTGTTCCCGGCGGTCAACACGCTCTTCAACGCGCTGGCCAACTTCGAACCCTTCCGCGCCCTGGATTTTTCCGGCTTGCGGGTGTCGCTGGGCGGTGGCACGGCCGTCCAGGAGGCAGTGGCCCGACAGTGGCTGCAAGTGACTGGCAGCCCGATCTGCGAGGCCTACGGCTTGTCCGAAACCTCGCCCGGCGTCAGCGCCAACCCGACCGATACCGACGTGTTCACCGGCTCCATCGGCTTGCCCTTCCCATCGACCGAGGTCCGCATTCTCGATGACGACGGCGCGCCCGTGCCGATCGGGCAGCCCGGCGAAATTGCCGTGCGCGGCCCGCAGGTCATGCCGGGCTACTGGCAGCAGCCCGGCGAAACCGCCAAGTCCATGACGCCGGATGGGTTCTTCAAGACCGGCGACATCGGCATCATGGATGCCAGCGGCTACACGCGCATCGTGGACCGCAAGAAGGACATGGTGCTGGTGTCCGGCTTCAACGTGTACCCCAATGAAGTGGAGGCCGTGGTTGCCAATCATCCGGGTGTCCTCGAGTCGGCTGCGGTGGGCGTGCCGGACGAGAAATCAGGCGAAGCCGTCAAGCTCTTCGTGGTGAAGAAGGATCCGAACCTGAGTGAAGTGGTCCTGCGCGAGTATCTGGACAAGTACCTGACCGGCTACAAGCGGCCCAAACACATCGAGTTTCGCGCAGAGCTGCCCAAGACCAATGTCGGCAAGATCCTGCGCCGGCAGCTGCGCGACGAGACCCTGGGCAAGAAAGCTGCCTGAGGGCACTGCCCGATCCGGCCGAATCCGGCCGGATCAGGCTTTCGGATCGGTCTTCGATCCAGGAGGCGCACATGACCCACACGTCGAGGTCTTCAGAGCCTTCGTGCGAGCGAATCGACCCACGTACCCTTCGTGATTGGCTGGGGGACGGGGAAGAGCTTGCTCTGGTCGATGTGCGCGATGGCGGGCCTTTTTCGCGGGCGCATCTGCTGCTCGCCTGCAACATCCCTCTGGCGCATCTGGAGGTACGCGCTGCGGTGCTGCTGCCGCGCCGAGACGCGCGAATCGTGCTGATCGACGATGCGCTGGTCGAAACCGGCGAGGCGCTCCGCGCAGCGCGCTGGCTGGTGCAGCAGGGCTACACGCAGGTATGCGTGCTGATCGGGGGGACCACCGGCTGGGGCCAGGCAGGGTTCGAGCTGTTTTCGGGCACGAACGTGCCTTCCAAGGCCTTCGGAGAGCATGTGGAGCATGCCTGCGACACGCCCCGCATCGACGCTCAGACCCTGCGCCAATGGCAGCAGGAGGGCCGCGAGATCCTGCTGGTCGATTCGCGTCCCCTTGAAGAGTTTCGTGCAGTCAGCCTGCCCGGCGCCCAGGACTGTCCGGGTGCGGAACTGGTGCTGCGCGTGCCGGCGCTGCTGAATTCCCCGCAGACCACCGTGGTGGTGAATTGCGCCGGCCGCACGCGTTCGATCATCGGCACGCAGAGCCTGCGTAATGCCGGTCTGCCCAATCCGGTTTATGCGCTCAAGAACGGCACCATGGGCTGGGAGCTGGCCGGTTTGCAGGTCGTGCGCAATGCCACCGCGCGGGCGCCCCTGCCCCGTGAGGACGGCCTC
>JBILSK010000499.1:0-2754 GCA_044372165.1 Burkholderiaceae bacterium
CGGTCGAGGGTGACATGGGTTGAACGCGGTGGGTAGTCGGCCCGGTTGACCGTGGCCTGCTGACCGACCGCCCGGCGGGACGATAGCCTTGCAGCATTGTCGGACATCGGACCAGCGATATGATCCGGACTCCTCTTCCCATGGAATCGCCATGAACCCGTCTCGCAGAACCTTCGTGATCCATTCCATCGTCGGCGCCGGTGCGCTCGGTGGCGCAGGTCTGGCCCAGGCGCAGGCCACCGCCACCGCAGCGATGCTCAGCCCCTCTGATCCGGCAGCGAGCGCGCTCGCCTACGTCGAGGACGCGACCAAGTCCAAGCATGCCAAGTACGCGGCCGGCCAGCTCTGCTCGAATTGCATGCTCTATCAGGGCAAGGCGACCGATGCCAATGCAGCCTGCGGCGCCTTCGGTGGCAAGCGCGTGGTCGGCAAGGGCTGGTGCGCCGCCTGGGTGAAGAAGGCCTGATCGCCTGATCATGCCTGTGGGCGGCCGGGCGCATGCCTGCCCGGTCGCCCGCATCTCCGTTCTGATCGGATAAGCTTGACCGACTGACGGACAGACGGGGCCCTGCGGGCCGGCGCAGTCCGGATCCGATCAATGACAGGGAGGAGACCCGTCGTGCTCGCCAATCTCGCGAGGCGCCTGCCGTTCTATTACGGCTGGCTGGTCGTCGCCGTGGTGTTCGTCACCATGGCAGTCGGCGTCAATGCCCGGACGGCTTTTTCTCTGCTGTTTCCGCCCATCCTCAAGGAGTTCGGCTGGGAGCGCGCGACCACGGCTGGCGCGTTTTCCTTCGGCTTCCTGATCTCCGCCTTCCTGAGTCCGCTGCTGGGTCGGCTGATGGATGCGCGTGGACCGCGCATGGTGTCGATGATAGGCATCGCGATCACCGCGGCAGGCATGCTGCTGGCCACCCAGGCCTCGGTGCCCTGGCACTTCTACGCCACGCTGGGCGTGCTGGTGGGCGCAGGCAGCGTGTGTCTGGGGTACTCCTGCCAGGCGCTCTTTCTGCCGGCCTGGTTCGAGCGTCGCCGCGGGCTGGCGATGAGCATCGCATTTTCGGGCGTGGGCCTGGGCTCCATCGTGCTGCTGCCGCTGCTGCAGCGGCTGATCGACCAGACCGGCTGGCGCTCGGCCTGCACGGCAGTGGGGCTGATTGCGCTGCTGGCCCTGGCGCCGCTGGCCTTGCTGCTCGAGCGCCGCCCCCAGGACCTGGGTCTGCTGCCCGACGGCGACTCGGATACGGCCACCACCGCGGGCGCGGTACCCCGGCGCAGCAACATTCTTGATGCCCAGTGGGCGGCGACCGACTGGACCCTCAAGCGCGCCATGGCCACGCCCAACTTCTGGTGGCTGGGTCTCGCCTTCTTCGGCGGTCTGTATGCCTGGTATGCGGTGCAGGTGCATCAGACCAAGTACCTGGTCGAGGTGGGCTTCGATGCCACGCAGGCGGCACTGGCCCTGGGCGCGGTGAGTCTGGCGGGCGTGCCCGGGCAGATTGCGCTGGGGCAGCTGTCGGATCGCATCGGTCGCGAGATCGTCTGGTCGATCGGCACGCTCGGCTTCGTGCTGTGCTACCTCGCGCTGCTGGCGCTGGAGCGCGCGCCCAGCCCCATGCTGATGTGGGCCATGGTGGTGGTGCAGGGCGCGCTGGGCTACGGCCTCACCTCGGTGCTGGGGGCCGTGCCGGCCGAGCTCTTCGAGGGCCGGCATTTCGGCGGCATCTTCGGCACGCTGATGTTCATGGGCATCTCGGGCGGCGCGGTCGGGCCCTGGGTGGCCGGTGCGCTGCATGACGCCACCGGCAGCTACTCGCTTGCCTGGTGGACCGCGATCGCAGCGAGCCTGCTGTCGATGCTGGGCGTCTGGAAGGCCGCGCCGCGCAAGGTGCGCGCGGTCGCGGGGAAGGTGCGACCAGCCTGAACGCAGAATCAGGCGGTGGCCAGGCTCGCCGTGCGCCGCGGCTCGAGCTGCTGCCCGATTTCGGCGAGCAGCTCATACGACCGCAGTCGGGCGTCATGGTCGAACACGGTGCCGCTCACCATCAGCTCGTTGGCGCCGGTGCGTTCGATGAAGGCCTGCAGCTGCTGGCGCACGCTGTCCGGTGAGCCCACGAAGGCGCACTCCAGCATGCGCGAGGCATGCGCCTTTTCGGCGGGCGACCAGTAGGTCTCGATGTCGTCGATCGGCGGCGACAGCAGGCCGCGACGGTTGCGGACCATGTCGGTGAAGCGCTGCTGCAGGCTGGTGAAGAGCCGGGTGGCCTCGCGGTCGGTGTCGGCCACGATCACGTTGATGCAGGGCATGGCCCAGGGCTGCTGCAGTTGCTCCGAGGGCTTGAACATCTGTCGATAGACCCGGAAGGCCGCGTCCAGGTCAGCCGGGGCAAAGTGCGAAGCAAAGCCGTAGGGCAGCCCGAAGTGCGCAGCGACCTGCGCGCCATAGGTGCTCGAGCCCAGGATCCAGATTGGCACATGGGTGCCGGCACCCGGCACGGCGCGAATGGCCTGCCCGGGTTCCGCCTCGCCGAACAGGAACTTCAGCGCCTGCACATCGTCCGGGAAATTCTCGGCGGCCTGCGGATGCACGCGCAGCGCGCGCATGGTGGTCTGGTCCGTGCCGGGCGCGCGCCCCAGGCCCAGGTCGATGCGCCCGGGGTAGAGCGACTCGAGCGTGCCGAACTGCTCGGCAATCACCAGCGGCGAGTGGTTGGGCAGCATGATGCCGCCCGAACCCACCCGGATCGTCGAGGT
>JBILSK010000500.1:0-2750 GCA_044372165.1 Burkholderiaceae bacterium
CACTGCCCACCTCAGCCAGCGCCACGCAGCAGGCCGATGAGCTCTGGCAGGCGGCGCTATGGCGCCGCATCGATGCCCGCATCACCCGCGCCGTCCGCGACCCGGCCGGCCGTTTCATGGACGAACTGGCGCGGCTCACGCCGGCCCAGGCCTTGACGCTGGGCCTGCCGGCCTGTGCGCATGTCTTTGCACTGCCGGCGATCGCACCACTGCACCTGAGCCTGCTGCGCAGCCTGGGGCGGGTCTGCGACCTGCATCTTCATGTGCTCAACCCCTGCCAGGAGTTCTGGTTCGACCTGGTCGATGGTCGACGCCTGAGCTGGCTCGAGGCCCGCGGTCGTGCCCAGGGCCTGGAAATCGGCCACCCCCTGCTCACCGCCTGGGGCCAGCAGACCCAGTCGCACATCGGACTGCTCGTCGAGCACTTCGGCGAGGAGATGACCGACGACAGCGCCTTCGAGGCGCCCGGCGGCAGCAGCCTGCTCGCCCAGTTGCAGACCTCCCTGCTCGAACTGTCCCCGCTCGCCCCCGGCTCGCTGGTGCTCGCACCGGATGACCGCAGCCTGGAAGTGCGGGTCTGTCACGGCATGACACGGGAACTGGAGGTCCTGCACGACCACCTGCTGGGCGTATTCGCTGGCGATATCCCCGCCTTGCACGACCTGCACCCTTCCGAGGTGCTGGTCGTGACCCCGGACATCGACCTCGCCGCACCGCTGATCGAGGCCGTCTTCGCCACCGCGCCGGTGGCGCGGCGAATCGGCGTGAACATCACCGGGCGGGCAGCGAGCCGTGTCAATGCGCCGGCACGTGCTCTGCTTGCCGTGCTCTCGCTGGCCGGCTCCAGACTGCTTGCAAGCGAGCTCTTCGATCTGCTGCAGCAAGACCTCGTGCGGCGCCGCTTCGGGATCGATGAATCCGGTCTGCAGCAGATTCATCGCTGGATCCTTGCCTCTGGTTACCGATGGGGCCTGGACGCCGAGCATCGCATCGATCTGAATCTGCCGGGCACGATGCAGCACACCCTCACCGATGGCCTCGATCGCCTGCTGCTGGGCTATGCCCTGCCCGATCCCCTGGCCGAGCCCTTCGACGGCCGCTTGCCAGCCTGTGCCATCGAAGGGTCCGACACGCTCACGCTCGGCGCCTTCTGGGCCTTCACCGACGCTGTGAAGGCCTTGCACCAGCACTGCGGCTTCGCCCGCCCACCGGCCGACTGGACACACCTGCTCCGGTCCGCCCTGGACACTTTCATCGATCCCCGGGGTGACGAGCTCGACGACCTGCGCGAACTCAAGATCGCGATCACCGACCTCGCCGACTCGATGAGTCGGGGTGGGCTGAGCGATCCCGTCGGTCTGCCGGTGATTCGCGCAGCGCTGGTCAGTCGACTGGACGATTCCTCTCGGGGGGCCGTCCCGGGCGGCGGGGTGACCTTCGCCTCGATGAGCACGCTGCGCGGGCTGCCCTATCGGTTGATCTGTGCCATCGGGCTGAACGATGGCAGCTTTCCCGGCGCCCATCGCCCGGCCGAGTTCGACCTGCTGGCACTGCAACCCCGACCTGGCGATCGACAGCGACGCATCGATGACCGCAACCTCTTTCTCGACCTGCTGCTCAGTGTCCGCGACGGGCTGTATCTGAGCTACTCGGGGCGCAGCATCCGCGACAACTCCTTGATTCCGCCCTCGGTGCTGGTCGACGAACTGCTCGACACTCTCGGACGCGCCACCGTCCTGATCGCACCCGAAGACCGGCACTCGGCCCCCTCCGATGACCGGCCCATGGCAGTTCGGGTCCGCGCGCGTCTCGTGGTCGAACATTCCTTGCAAGCCTTCTCGCCCGAGGCCTTCAACCCGGACGGTGATCTGCGCCTGCGCAGCTTCAGGAGCGAGTTGGCCCAGGCGCTGGCCAAGCGATTCGCGAACACGGCGTCCGGATCACCCTCCTCGGCCGGTGGACCCATCGATGATCCAATCGATCCACCCGCTGATCCACCCGCCGATGCGACAAGCAGCGACGTCGACACCGATTCGGACGAGACCTTCGCAGCCCCCTCCCTCGCCCTGCCCTTCTTTCCTCGGCCGCTGCCGGCGCCGGACGCGCGGTGGCAGGAGGTTCCGCTCGAATGGTTGCTCCAGTTCTTCGGCAACCCCTGCCGGTTCCTGCTCGGAAGACGATTGGGCATCGAGCTGCCTCGGACACCGGACGAACTGATCGATGAGGAACCCTTCGTACTCGACCCACTGGCCAGACGATCGCTGGCTGCGCGCCTGCTACCCAGGATGATGGAGGCCGAACCCTGCACCGACCTGCGCGCCCTGGCCAGGGCCGGCACCGAGCTGCCCACGGGCACCTGGGCCGAGGCACCGCTGTCGGCCGAACTCGAGGGTCTTCAAGCCTTTGCTGACCGGGTGCGCGCGCTGTCCCCAGGCGAGCACTGCGCCCCCCTCACGGTCGATGCCAGCGTCGACCTCGACGGCACACGCTGGCGCATCACAGGGGCCATCCAGATGGCTTCGGCGAGCGGCACCCTGGCATGGCGCCACGCCCCGCTTCGCGCCACAGACCGTCTGCACACCTGGATCACCCTGCTTGCGCTGGGCGCCTCCTCACCGCAGGCGCCCCGCGACGCGCACTTCGTCGCGCAGGACAGCACCCTGAGACTGCACTTGCCGACAGACCCGAGCCTGCATCTTCGCTCCTTGCTCGACCTGTATCGCCGCGGACTGAGCGAACCGCTGCACTTC
>JBILSK010000501.1:0-2749 GCA_044372165.1 Burkholderiaceae bacterium
CCGTTGTTGATCATGGTGCCCAGCGATGGCGAGGTCGGTGGCACGCCCACGCCCAGAAAGGACAGTGTGGCCTCGGTGATGATGGCGGTGGCCACGTTGATCGTGGCAATCACGAGCACGGGACCCAGCACATTGGGCAGCACATGACGCAGCATGATTGCCACCGGCCCGACGCCGATGACGCGAGCAGCCTGCACATACTCGCGATTCTTTTCCACCAGCGTGGAGCCGCGCACGGTGCGCGCGTACTGCACCCAGTTGGCCAGGCCGATCGATCCGACCAGCACACCCAGAGACAGCAGGTGCATGTCCGTGTCGGCACTGATGGCCACGCGCGCGACGCCGTTGATCAGCAGCGCGATCAGGATCGCCGGAAAGGACAGCTGCACATCGGCGATACGCATGATCACGGCATCGAGCCTGCCGCCGACATAGCCCGACAGCAGACCCAGGCCCACACCCAGCAGCAGGGCAAACACGACCGAGGCCAGCCCCACCAGCAGCGAGATGCGCGAGCCGTACAGAATGGTGGACAGCACATCGCGTCCCTGGTCATCCGTGCCCAGGGGATAGGTCCGCAGTCCCCCTTCCGTCCATGCCGGCGGCAGCAGGGAATTGTTCAGCTCCAGCTTGGCCAGATCGAAGGGATCGTGCGGCGCGACGAAGGGCGCAAACACCGCGCCCAGGATCATGATCGCAGCCACCAGGGCCGCACCGATGGCCACCGGATGCGAGCGGAAGCTGTGAAACAGATCGCCATCCAGGAAGCGGGCCAGCGCGGAATTCGGGGCGGCTGCAGGGGAGCTCATCGACAGGCTGATTCCGTGAGGGGTATCAATGACCAGCCGTGCTGCGCTCGATGCGCAGACGCGGATCGACGACGTAATAGAGCAGGTCGACGACGAGATTGATGACCACGAAGATGAGGGCGATCAGGCACAGGTAGGCGGCCATGATCGGGATGTCGGCCACGTGCACCGATTGAATGAACAGCAGTCCCATGCCGGGCCACTGGAAGACGGTCTCGGTGATGATGGCAAACGCGATGATCGAGCCGATCTGCAGACCGGTGATGGTGATGACCGGCACCAGCGTGTTCTTCAGCGCGTGGCCGAAGTAGACGGAGCGGTCGGACAGTCCTCGGGCGCGAGCGAACTTGATGTAGTCGGTGCGCAGCACTTCAAGCATTTCCGAGCGGACCAGTCGCATGATGAGCGTGGTCTGGAACAGGGCCAGCGTGATGGCGGGCAGCACGAGATGCGCCCAGCCATCCCGGGTCAGCAGTCCGGTCGACCACCAGCCGATCTGCACGGTGTCGCCGCGCCCGAACGAGGGCAACCAGCCCAGCACCACCGCAAACACCATGATCAGCAGAATGCCGATGAGAAAGGTCGGCAAGGACACCCCCACCAGGGAGATCGCCAGGAACAGGTTGGCCAGCCAGCCCTTTCGTCGCAGGGCGGTGTACACGCCCATTGGAATACCCACCAGCAGGGCCAGGCCTGCCGCTGCAATCGACAGCTCCAGCGTGGCCGGCAGTCGTTCGCGGATGAGCTCTGACACCTTGCGACCTTGCCGATAGGACAG
Source organism: Burkholderiaceae bacterium (assembly GCA_044372165.1). GTDB lineage: Bacteria > Pseudomonadota > Gammaproteobacteria > Burkholderiales > Burkholderiaceae_E > UBA4615. Next base: position 1,588 of record JBILSK010000501.1, read on the forward strand.
CCCGAAATCACCGCGCACTGCATTGCCCACGAAGCGGGCGAACTGCACTGGGACCGGATCGTCCAGACCCAGGTCCTTGCGCAACTCGGCCCGTTGCTCATCGGTGGCGTCCTGGCCCAGCATCGCGACCACCGGGTCGCCGATGAACTGGAACAGCGAGAAGGCGATGAAGGCCACCACGCCCATCACGACCATCGCCTGCAGCAGGCGGCGAATGATGAAGGCGAGCATCACTGCAGCGGGCTCCAGGCGAGGGACGCGGCCACCATGCGGGTCAGGCGGCGGGCAGGAAGCGTTGCACCAGCCGCACCCAGAAGCTGCCGCCCAGCGGAATCAGCTCGTCGTTGAAGTCGTAGGTGGGGTTGTGCAACATGCAGGGGCCCATGCCGTGGCCCATCTCGCGATGGCTGCCGTCGCCGTTGCCGATGAACAGGTAGCACCCGGGTTTGGCCAGCAGCATGAAGGAGAAGTCCTCCGAGCCCATGGTCGGTTCGCAGTTCGCATCGACCTGTTCGTCGCCCACCAGTTCACGCGCAACCGCAGCTGCGAAGGCGGCCTGCTTCGCCTCATTGATGGTGGGCGGGTAGTTGCGATGAAAGTGCAGCGAGCCAGTCGCCCCGAAGGCACGCGGCAGCTGCTCCGTGAGCTCGCGCATGCGGGTCTCGATCAGGTCGAGTGTATCGATCGAGAAGGTGCGCACCGTGCCGCGCACGATCGCGCTGTCGGGAACGATGTTGGTCGCATTGCCCGCGTGAATCTCGGTGACCGACAGCACGGCAGATTCGATCGGCTTCTTGTTGCGGGTGATGATCGATTGGAGTGCCTGCACCAGATGTGTGGCAATCAGCACGGGGTCGATGCCGTTCTGCGGCATGGCGGCGTGCGCACCCTTGCCGCGCAGCGTGATCTCGAATTCGTTGGATGAGGCCATCATGGGCCCCGGCGTCGTGAGAAACGTGCCGACCGGAGTGCCGGGCCAGTTGTGCATGCCGAACACCGCTTCGCAGGGGAAGCGCTCGAACAGGCCCTCGTCGATCATCTTCTGAGCGCCGGCGCCGCCTTCTTCTGCCGGCTGGAAGATGAAGTGGGCGATGCCGTCGAAGCCGCCGTGCAGCGACAGCCAGCGCGCACCGGCCAGCAGCATCGCGGTGTGGCCATCGTG
>JBILSK010000502.1:0-2727 GCA_044372165.1 Burkholderiaceae bacterium
GATCTGTTCGCGCTCCGCGTCCCGGATCTTCTGCAGGATGACCTGCTTGGCCGCCTGGGCGCCGATGCGACCGAATTCGATCGACTCGAGCTCTTCCTCGATCCGGTCACCGACCTCGATCGGCCGGGCGGTATCCGAGGCAGACGGCTCTTCGCCTTCGGACAGCAGACGCCAGACACGGCAGGCCCCGACGACCTTTCCGTTCTCGTCCTCGACGTCCTCTTCGTGGCTGAGCGCGAGTTTCAGCTTGCGCGCCTCGGTCACGATCATCTCGATGTCGTGATCATCGAGTTCGCCATCAGGCACCACCGCCCAGGTCCGAAAGGAGTCGTGCTCGCCGGTTTCCCGGTCGATGTCCACCCGGACCTCGACTTCCTCCTTGAACCGTTTCTTGGTGGCGGACGCCAGCGCACTTTCGAGGGCGGCAAACACCACATCACGCCCCACGCTCTTTTCGCGCGCCAACGCATCGACCAGCAACAGCACTTCGCGGCTCATCGTGAAGCCTCCTAAAACTTGACCTGGGGCACCAGTCGCGCCCGCTCGACATCTTCCAGCACGAACGACAGTCGCTCGACTGTCTGCGCTTCCTGGGCACCCGGCGCCTGCGCCCCGACCGTGCCCTTGAGATCCTTGGCCGCCTTGGCCACACTGCCTGGCTTGCCCGCTGCCTTGCCGGCCTTTGCAGACCGCGCGCCCTTGCCTGCCCCGGGTTTTCCTGCCGGCTCCTGCTGCGCCGACAACTCGAGCACCCAGCCGCCTGGCTGGGCCTCATCACGCAGCAGCACACCCGAGAAGTTGCGCCGTCCTTTCAGTGGCACGCGCAGTCGCAACGACACTTCCGAACCGGTAAAACGCTCGTAATCGGCGGCGCGGCGCAAGGGCCTGTCCATGCCGGGCGAGGAGACTTCGAGACGCGAGTAATCGATGTTCTCGACCGTCAGCACGTGGGTCAACTGATGGCTGACCTGCTCGCAGTCTTCGACGCGAATCATGGGTTCGACGCCCTCGGGCTGTCCCTCGGCCCTCGCCGCAGCCAGGCGTTCGGGCGACAGATCGATGAACACGCGCAGCAACCCACGGCCCGCGAACTCGAGGTCGACCAGGTCGAAGCCCAGGGCACCGACCGTGCGCTCGATGGCAGCCTGCACCGGGGAAGAACCCGTGGACATCATTGAAACCACCCAATCGCCTCGCAAAAGCGCCTGACCGAAAAAAAAATGGGCCTTGTCAGCCCATTCACTCACCGCAAGCGCGGCGCAGCGTCAGCTTTGACCCCGACGTCTTCCGCACCCATCCGGGCACGCCGGGAATGTGCGGACCGGGGCGCACCAGGAACAGATTCGGGCGCAACCGGCAGGTCGGTGCTTCGTCAAACCCGGCCCGTCAGGCAAAACCGAGGCGCGAAGCCTGCTGAGTATAGCTGATTCGTGCGAAATTGCCCACTCTGGCCTCGATGCCCCGGCCGGCCCCGCACATTCCGGCCTTCTTCCCCCGTGGCCCGGTCGCCCCTTCAGGTGCACCGAGTCAGGGGTGCCTGTGAGGCGGAACAAGCCTCTCAAGCCGACCCAGCCGGCCCACGCCTGCGCCCCGCCCCGCCTGGTCGCCCGCGCCCCTGGCCCTGGCCCTGGCCCTGGCCCTGGCCACCTTGGCCCTGCCCCTGACCGGCGCGATTGCCTGAAGGTCCGCCCCGTCCCGGGCCGCCCTGTGAAGGCCGATTTCCGCCCGAACGCTTCGGGCCACCCTGGCCTGGCATACCGCCTGCCGCACCCCGTGACGGCCCGCCGAACCCGCCTGTCCCGGACCCGACCCCGAAGCCCCCTTGACCCGGGCCACCGAAGCCGCCTTTGCGTCCACCGCGGCGCCCCTGGCCGGCCGGCTTGCCCTGACCCGGCAGACCACCGGGCTGGCCGAAACCGCCAAAACGTTGCTCACGCCCCTGCTTGCGCACCGTGCGCGTGATGCCGGACAGATGCGCATCCGCAGCCTTGGGCTGCCACTCATCGTCATCGAGGTTGACCGAACCGCCGCGAGGCGCTGCGGTCTCGTTGGCAAATCCGCGCGCCTGCCAGCCACCTGGCGGCGGATACGGCGGTTGCACATCGTCTTCGTCATCGAACTCATCGTCGTCCGCATCGGCTCGAGCGACAGGCGCGGTGTCACGAGGGGCATTCTCGCTCGCAGTGTCGAGCGCACCCTGTTCCGAACCCAGTGCGAGCTCGTCGACTTCCAGGCCCTCCGAGCTCGACTCCAGCGGATCGGATACATCGGACGTGGCTTGCTTTCGTCCCGGCTTGGCTGCGCGACCTGCGGGCGGCGGCGACGCCTGGCGCCCGGCCTGCTTGAGCATGGTCGACAGGGTGCTCACATCACCGGCGGGCAATTCCACCCAACGCCCACGTGCCAATCCGGGTGGCAAGCCGATCGGACCGAACCGGATGCGCACCAACCGGGACACGGCCAGGCCGACCGACTCGAAGATACGTCGCACTTCGCGATTGCGGCCCTCGGCAATCGTGACGCGATACCAATGATTGGCTCCATCGCCCCCCACATCGTCGATGGACGAGAAGCTTGCCGGACCATCCTCGAGCGGGACCCCCGCGAGCAGTTTCGCGCGCAGCTCGTCATCGATGCGACCCAGGATGCGGACCGCGTATTCGCGCTCCCACCCGAAGCGCGGGTGCATCAGCAAATTGGCCATTTCGCCCGAGGTGGTGAAGATCA
>JBILSK010000503.1:0-2718 GCA_044372165.1 Burkholderiaceae bacterium
CGGGGCCGAGCCTGCGAGCCTAGACGACCTGCTTGCGCAATCCGACTATGTCTCTTTGCATTGCCCGCGCGATGCCAGTACGCGCGGCCTGTTTGGCGCGGACGCGTTTGCGCGAATGAAGCAGGGGGCGGTCTTCATCACCACCGCGCGCGGTGGCATTCACGATGAAAAGGCGCTGGATGCAGCGCTGAGTTCGGGCCATCTGGCGGGCGCAGGCCTGGACGTCTGGGATCAGGAGCCACCGCCGCTCGACCACCCGCTCTTGCGACATGAAACCGTCATTGCCACGTATCACACCGCGGGCGTGACCAAGGAGTGCCGGGCCAACATGGCGGCGATTTCGGCCGATCAGATCATCGCGCTGTTGCGTGGCGAGCGTCCGCCGCGGCTGGTCAATCCAGAAGTGTGGCCCGCCTATGTGAAGCGCTTCGAGCAGGTCCTGGGCCGCCCGGTCAAGGCCTGACCCCCTCGTTTGCAAGGAGACAAGAGATGACCAAACGACACACTTTGAAGTCGCTGGCGGCCCTGGGCGGCGTGGCGGCGACCGGATCACTTGCGATGGTGCGCGGTGCTCAAGCGCAGACCTATCCTGACCGCCCGATCCGCATGATCATCGCCTACTCCGCGGGCGGTGCCACCGATGTCATGGCGCGCGCGATGGCGCCCTTCATCGAGAAATATCTGGGCAATGGGGCGCGCCTGGTGATCGAGAACAAGACGGGTGCCGGCGGCGGCATCGGTTTCACACAGTTGGCCACCGCGCCGGCCGATGGCTACACCATCGGCTTCGTGAACACGCCCAACCTGCTGACCATCCCGATCGAGCGCAAGTCCAACTTTCACTGGGAGCAGTTCGAGCTGATCGGCAATGTGGTGGATGACCCGGGCAACTTCTCGGTGCATGCCGACAGCTCGATTCGCACCCTCGATCAACTGGCTGCGTACGCGCGCTCGCGCCCCGGGCAGGTGACGGTGGGCACGACCGGGGTCGGCTCCGATGACCACCTTGCGATGCTGTATTTCGAGCGCATCGCCAAGGTCAAGATGCTGCATGTGCCCTTCAAGGGCGCAGCCGACGTGCGAGCCGCCGCCCTGGGCAAGCAGATCGATGTCGCCGCGGTCAACATTGGTGAGGCGATGCAGGCCATCAAGGCGGGCTCGCCCCTGCGCAATCTGGGCCAGATGTGCCCGACACGCACCGATCTCGCCCAGGACGTGCCCACCTTCAAGGAGCAGGGCTACAACATCGAGATGTCCTCGCTGCGTGGCATCGCGGCTCCCAAGGGCATCCCGCCCGAGATCCGTGACCGTCTGGTCAAGGCCGTGCAGCAGACCACCGCCGACCCCGACTTCCTGAAGATCAATGCGGGTCTGTACACGCAGCTGCGCTATCTGCCGCCCGCGCAGTACCGCGCCGTGCTGCGCGACAACGAGGCGGCCTTCCGCCAGCTCTGGAACGAGATGCCCTGGGGCGACGCGAAGTAGGGGGTTGAGCGTGGCCTTCAGCGGGGCCGATAGCTTTCGGGTGCAAATCGCCAGAAGGCCAGTGCGATGATCGAGATGCTGAGCGAACAGAAGACCAGTGCGACGTGCGCGCCGGCCAGATCGCTCAGCAGCCCCAGTCCGATCGGCCCGACCACATAGCCCATGTCGGTCAGCGCGCGGTAGGTGCTCATCGCGGCTGCATTCATGCCGGGCGGCGCGTTGTCAGCGGCATAGGCCGCCGGGGCAGCACCGGTGACTGCAGCGGCGATGCCCCAGACCACGCAGGCGGCGCCGAACGCCAGGCCTGAGCCCGCGTACCAGAACCCGAAGAAGGACAGTCCGGTGAGCAAGGCCGCGGTGACGATCAACGGCTTGCGCCCGAACTGGTCGGCAATCATCCCGGCCGGATAGGTGGCCAGCAGTCCGAAGAGGCTGCCCAGCGCCATGCTGCCGCCGATCTGCGCCGCCCCCAGCCCCAGATGGCTGGACGCCACCAGCGGGACCACGTTGAAGAGCCCGCCGGTTCGCACGGTCGCGTGCGTGAAGCCGACCATGCACACCAGCATGAAGCCGACCTTGCGGGTCATCAGACGAAGCTGGTCTCGATAAGGAATCGACTGCGCGGGGGCGCCATCGCGACGCGCTGCGTAATCCCGCGTTTCCGGCACCATGAACCACGCGATCGCGCCTACCAGCAAGCCGGCCAGGGCATTGGCCAGAAACGGCATGCCCAGCCCGAAATACTCGGCGAGCAGGCCACCGGGAAACGGCCCTGCGCCCACTGCAAACAGGAAGGAGCCCTGGTAGAGCGCCATCATTCGGCCGCGCCGCGCTGGCGTGCTGATGTCGGCGAGCACCACTGCGCCAATGTTGATGACGATGCCTGCGCCCAGTCCCGCGACAAATCGGGCGATCAGGAACTCGGGAAAGCTCGTGGCCCAGGCGGACCACAGGTTACCCAGTACGCCCACCAGGCCGCCGACGGCCAGAATCGGACGGCGGCCGATGCGGTCGGCCATGCGGCCCGAGGGCACCGCGCACAGAAAGCGCGCCGCGCCATAGACCGCCACGGTGGCACCGATCGCCGAGACCGACACGCCAAAGGACTTGGCATATAGCGGCAAGACCGGAATGACCGCGCCGAAGCCCAGCTGGTTGATGAAAATGATCGCGCACATCCAGGCCAGGACACGGCGTTCGTTGAAGCGTGGACTGTCTGGAGGGCTCATCGGA
>JBILSK010000504.1:0-2717 GCA_044372165.1 Burkholderiaceae bacterium
CGATTCGGCATCCAAGGTGAGCTCTACGGCGGGCGGGCGCTCGGTCAGTATCTGGGCACCATCTTCCAGACCACCAATAACCTGAGTCGCGAAGGCATCGCCAGCCGCGGCGGGTGGGGCGAAGCGGCCTGGTACTGGACGCCCACTTTGCACAGCCACCTGGGATTCGGTCTGGACCGGGCCAACAGCGACCAAGTGCCCACGGGCGGATTCACCCGCAATCGCACCGCCTTTCTCAATCTGTTCTGGGACCCCAGCCGGCTGACGACACTTGCCATCGAGGGAACTTGGCGCAGGACAGACTACGCGGGGTTGGGCGACTTTTCCGGCTGGTCGCTGATGCTATCGTCTGAGCTGCGTTTCTGAGCCGACACGCGCCCTGTGTCTGCGATGACGCCCCACGAGACCCCAGCAGATCCGCCTCCCGAAGGCCCGAAAAGTGACGACGCCCTGTTCCTTTCGATTGGCCGCGCGCGCGGCCAAGGCCTTGCGCGCCCTGGCTGGCGCCGCGGTGCTGGCGCTCGGCATGGCTCAGCCCGTGCTGGCCTGCCCGGTGTGCGCGAGTTCGGCCACGCTGACCCCTGCCCAGACCCTGATCAACGCGGACCGCGCTGTGCTGGGTCGCCCCGAGGGGCAGCGATTGCGCGTGGACGCCGTGATCAAGGGGCCGGGTGCAGCGGGCGAACTGCTCGCGCTGCCGATCCAGATCGTTCGCCCGAGCGCGGATGCCACGCGCCCGATCCTGGTGGTGCGCGACAGCCTGTCCCGGGAATGGGCCGCGCTGGGCGAAGTGGACGCCGGGCAGGCCGACTGGCTGCGTTCGCTGGGCACGCTCAAGCGAACGAGCGACATGAACGCGGCGGACTGGCGTGAGCGGGTGGCCCGCTTCCTGCCCTTTCTCGAGCATCCCGAGCCACTGATCGCAGGCACCGCCTATGGCGAGATCTCGCGCGCCCCCTATGAGGCCATGCGAGCCCATCGCGAACGACTGGACGCGGCCCGCCTGGCAGCATGGGTCGAAGATCCGGTGTTGGCTGAGCGGCGCCCGCTCTACCTGTTGCTGCTGGGGCTGGCGGGCGGCGCACCCGACGCGCAGAAGATCGAGTCCGCACTGGACAGCCGGCGCCCCGATGCCGACCGAGCCGACCTGCCCGCCCTGATCGCCGCCGACCTGGAACTGCGCGGGCCGGCACAGCTCGAGCTGATCGAGAAGCAGTGGCTGCACGATTCGCGTCGCAGCCTGCTCGATGTGCAGGCGGCACTGGTGGCGCTGTCGGTGCATGGCAACGAGGGCGGGCGGCTGTCGCGCGGGCAGGTGACGCAGGCTTACCTGCGACTCATTCGCCAGCGGCCGCAGGCAGCCGGCCTGGTGGCGCAGGACCTGGCTACGTGGCAGGTCTGGGAGGCCACGCCGCTTTATGCCAGCGTCGTCGAGCGCAGCGACCTGTCCTTCGCGTCCCGGGTGGCGATCGCCCAGTACCTGCGGCTCAGCCCTCATCCGCAGGCCGCAGCCGCCCTGCAGCGAGCGATGCGCTTTCGCTGAGATTACACTTGCGGCATGAAACTGCCCGTTCGCGACGCCATCGTCGCCAGCCCCGACTACCCCTTCGTGCCGATCGAGGCACGCATCAAGCTCGACCAGAACGAGTCGCCCGAGGACCTGCCTGACGCCCTCAAGGACGAGGTGCTGAAGCGGCTGGCCGCCCTGCCCTGGAATCGGTATCCGGACATGAACTCGGATGCCCTCGCCTCGGCCATCTCCCGCCACGAGGGCTGGCATGCCCAGGGGGTAGTGGTGGCCACGGGCAGCAATGTGCTGATTCCGCTGCTGATCCAGCTCGCCGCCTTGTCAGGACGGGTGCTGACGGTCAAGCCGAACTTCGCGCTGTATTCGCTCGACGCCCGCCTGCTCGGTGCAGATCTGGAGGAAGTTCCGCTGCGCGCGGACTACACCGCCGACATCGACGCGCTGGCCGCTGCAATGCAACGTGACCTGCCGGCTGATGGCAGCCCGGCCGGCATTGTGGTGGTGCCGCGTCCCCATGCACCCACCGGGTCGCTCAGCAGCCTGGACGAACTCGAACGGCTGGCCCGCCTATCGGACCGCTGGGTACTGGTGATCGACGAGGCCTATCACCAGTTCGCCGGCCCCAGCGCGATCGAGCTGGCGCGTCGCTTTCCCAACGTCGTGCTGCTGCGGACCTTCTCCAAGGCCTGGGGTCTGGCCGGCGCGCGGCTGGGTTATGCACTGGCCTCCGACCCGATCGCCCGGCAACTGCGCAAGCTGGTCGCGCCCTTCGCGGTGTCGGTGCTGCAGACCGTGTGCGCCGAGGTGGCCCTGGCGCATCCCGAGGTCATGCAGGAACGCGTGGCGCGGGCGATCCGCGAACGCGAACGGATGTTCACCGCGCTGCAAGCCCATCCGACCTGGATCGTGCTGCCCTCGGCTGCAAACTTCCTGCTGATCAAGACGCCCGATGCAGCCGCGGCACACGCGGCACTGCTGGCCGCAGGCATCCTGGTACGTCGGCAGGACAGTTACTTCAATCTGGCCGGCTGCATCCGGGTGAGCGTAGGCACGCCCGCCGAGAACGACGCATTCCTGGCGGCCGCCGGCGTCGCCTGAGCGAGGCGGCGAGCCTGATCGACCCTGCAAGCCTGCGGGCCGGCAGGCTCAGTCAAGCTTCAGCTTCGCGATGCGAATCACCTCTGCCCAG
>JBILSK010000041.1:0-9055 GCA_044372165.1 Burkholderiaceae bacterium
CCCTCGGCGAGCGCGGCGCGAACGGCCGAGCTGGAAATGCGCAGTCCGTCTTCGGCCACCGTGGGCAGACCGTGGACCTCGAAGCCGTGCAGGGCGCCGGCATGCTGCAGCGTCGTGAAGTCGCCCCGGCGCTGAGCACCGAACCGGAAGTCATCGCCGATCATCAGCCAGCGGGTCTGCAGGCCTTCGACCAGGGTGTGGGTCACGAACTGCTCGGGCGCCTGCGAGGCGAAGCGATCATTGAAGTGCACCACGCAGGTGGCATCGATGCCGAGCTCGGCCAGGGCTTCGAGTTTGTCGCGCAGGGTGGCGATGCGGGCCGGTGCCTGCATGCCAGGTTGCCGTGCAGCCAGGAACTCGCGCGGATGAGGCTCGAAGGTGAGCACGCAGGCGCGCAGGCCGAGCCGGGTGGCGGCGTCGCGAACCCGTTCGAGGATGGCGCGGTGGCCTCGGTGCACGCCATCGAAATTGCCGATGGTGAGCGCACACGGTTGGCGCAGCGCGCGGGGTGGGAGATTGCGAAAGACCTGCATGCGCTGAAACGCGAAAGCCTGCTCGGACCAAACCTGCAAGGATAAAGCATCGGGGGGCGCGCAGCCCGTTTCGCTGCGGTCCCGCCGCGGGCCAGGTGCTAAAGTGGTCGGTTTAGTCGAGGCATGCCGCTTGAAGTCGCTCGCGATCCTATTCTCAGGCCAGGGTTCCCACATGTTGCGCTTGGCGCAAGCCTGTCTGCAGGGGGCGCTGCCGGCCCGTCTGGAGGTGGTTCTGTGCAATCGCGAGGACGCGCCCGGGGCGGCCCGCGCCCGCGACCTTGGCCTGCCGCTGGAGGTTCTGCCGCACAAGGATTTCGCGTCGCGCGAGGCGTTCGATGCAGCGCTCGCCGAGCGGCTCGAGGCTCATTGTCCCGATGTGATCGTCCTGGCCGGTTTCATGAGAATTCTCACCGACGCCTTCGTGAGTCGATTCGAGGGGCGTCTGGTCAACATCCATCCCTCGCTGCTGCCGGCCTTTCCCGGCCTCGATACCCATGCGCGCGCGCTGCAGGCGGGAGTCAGGGTGCATGGCGCCACCGTTCATCTGGTCACGCCCACCCTCGACCACGGGCCCATCCTGGCGCAGGCCGTGGTGCCGGTGCGCACCGATGACGAGCCCGCCCGGCTGGCCGAGCGTGTGCTGAAGGCCGAGCACCAGCTCTATCCGAGGGCGGTGAGCTGGCTGCTCGAGGGGCGGGTTCGGGTGGAGGCGGGCAGGGCGTTCATCGATGGGGTGCCGGATGAGCAGCGTTTGTTGATGGGGGTCGCATGAGCACGGGAGAGCGTCGTTCGCCGCGCGGGACCGGATCGGGTGCGGCGCGCCCGGGCAGCGGTCGGCGTCCAGCCGGGGGTGGGGCAGCCAGCAGAAAGCCCGGTGGACCCACCGGCCGGGCGTCGGTCAAGTCGGGCGGCGCGGGCTCGGGGCGCAGCGCTGGGCCCGGTCGAGGCGCGAGCGGTCAGGCGCCCGGACGCGGCCGAGGCTCAGGCCAGCCCGACCCCGGCGGCCCGCTGGGTCGGGTCGGGCTGGAAGTGCTGCAGGAGGCCGTGGCCGATGCCCTGCGGGTCGACCGCCCGGCCGACCTTGCGCTGCGCGAGTTCTTCCGCCAGCACGCCTTTCTCGGTCGCCGCGACCGAGGCGTGGTGGCCGAGACCGTTTTTGATGTGCTGCGCCATCGCCGCCTCTACGAAGCCCTGTCACAGGGCATTCGCGGGCCGATGTCCCGCACATTCGCCTGCCTGTCCGTGCTGCGCCGCTTCGGCACGCCGGCCTTGCCCGGATTGCAGCTGAATCCGCCGGAGACCGAGGCCTTCAAGCAGGCGGTGGCCATCGATCCGGCGGGCTTGCCTCAAGCGGTGCGCCTGAGCCTGCCCGATTGGCTGCACGCCGAACTGCTGGCCCAGGCGCGCAAGCGGCTGGGCGACGAGGCCTCTCAGGAGCAGATCGATACCGAGGTCGAAGCGGTGGGGCGCGCCTTGCTGCAACCGGCGCCGCTGGACCTTCGGGTCAATCTCCTGAAGTCCGACCGCCCTGCTGTGCTGGCTGCACTGTCGGCCGCCGGGATCGCGGCCGAAGCGCTGGCCGATGTGTCCACCGCCATCCGCGTGCGAGGCAAGCCGGCCATCGACAAGCTGGCCGCCTTCGAGGCCGGTGACTTCGAGGTTCAGGATGCAGGCAGTCAGCGGCTGGCTGAATTCACCCAGGCGCGGCGTGGCCAGATGGTGGTTGATTTCTGTGCGGGCGCCGGCGGCAAGACCCTGGCCATGGCCGCGGCCATGCGCAATACCGGCCAGATCTACGCGTGCGACACCTCGCCCGTTCGTCTGCAGCGACTGCGCCCGCGGCTGATGCGCTCCGGGGCGACCAACGTGCAGCCCTTCGGTCTGGACAGCGAGAACGATCGCAAGCTGCGTCGCCTGGCCGGGCGGGCCGATCTGGTGCTGGTCGATGCGCCGTGCAGCGGCACCGGTACCTTGCGACGCAATCCGGAGCTCAAGTGGCGCATGGACAGCGCGAGCGTGGACACCCTGCATGCGCTGCAATGCTCCATCCTGTCGGCGGCGGCCCGCCTGGTGAAGCCGGGTGGCGCCCTGGTCTATGCCACCTGCAGCCTGGTGCGTCGGGAAAATGAGGCGGTGGTCGCTGCGTTTCGGGCCAGCCATCCGCAATTCGGTGAGCCCGAACTGCTGCGGGTGCGACCCGAAGAGTCCGACAGCGACGGGTTTTTCGCTGCGCGCTGGGTCCTGCCCCGTTGAGTTCACCCGGTGGTTCGCAGTGTGTCCTGCGAGCCACCATCCGTCACCTGCGTGGGCCCCTTGAATGACGCAAGGGGCGGACCGATCTACAATGAGAGGTCGTTCCTAGGAGTTGAAATCTTGCTTGAACATCCCGCCGTCCAGGCGGTTCTGGGTTTCCTGGATACCGGCCTGACCGGTGCCAGCGGCTGGCAGATCGTGGCCTTCACGCTGATCACCACGCATATCACCATCGCAGCGGTCACCATCTTCCTGCATCGCTGCCAGGCGCATCGCGCACTCGACCTTCATCCTGTCGTCTCCCATTTCTTCCGGCTGTGGCTGTGGCTCACCACCGGTATGGTCACCAAGGAGTGGGCCGCGGTGCACCGCAAGCACCACGCCAAGTGCGAGACAGCCGAAGATCCGCACAGCCCGCAGACCCGCGGCCTCAAGAAGGTGCTGCTGGAAGGCGTCGAGCTGTATCGGGCCGAGGCCTCGAACACCGAAACCATCGCCAAATACGGTCATGGCACGCCTGATGACTGGGTCGAGCGCAATGTCTACTCGCGTTACACCGCGGCTGGCGTCTATCTGACCCTGATCATCGACGTGCTGCTGTTCGGTGTGATCGGCGTGTCGGTCTTCGCGATCCAGATGCTGTGGATCCCTGTGACGGCGGCCGGCATCATCAACGGCATCGGCCACTTCCGGGGCTATCGCAATTTCGACAGCCCGGACAGCAGCACCAACGTGTTCCCCTGGGGCATCCTGATTGGTGGCGAAGAGCTGCACAACAACCACCATGCGTTTGCCACCTCGGCAAAGCTGTCGAATCGCTGGTATGAATTCGACATCGGCTGGATGTACATCCGCATCATGCAGTTCTTCGGATTGGCAACGGTTCGCAAGATTGCGCCGGTGCCCAAGCTGGCGTCGCCGCGCGCGCTGGTCGACGCGCAGACCCTGCAGGCCGTGATCGCGCATCGTTACGACCTGATGGCGGCCTATGGCAAATCGATGGTCAAGACCTGTTCCGAGGAAATGACCCGCCTGGCCAGTGTCCAGCCGGCGCAGGCGCGTCTGCTGCGCTCGGTCCAGCAGCGCCTGCCGCTGGATGCCGCTCGTCTGAGCGACGAGGACCGCGTGAACATGGGCGAGGCACTCGCCGTGTCCGTCCCTCTGCGCAAGCTGGTCGAGATGCGCGATGAGCTGGCGGTCACCTGGGGGCGCTCGAACGCCACGGCCGACCAACTGCTGGCGCATCTGCAGGATTGGTGCAAGCGCGCCGAAGAAAGCGGTATCGCCGCGCTCCAGGATCTGTCGCTGCGCATGCGCAGCTACAAGGCGGGCTGAACGGGCACCGCTTCGTGGGCAAGCTGTTCGCCCAAGCAAGGACGCCCCAGTGATGGGGCGTCTTGCCTTGTGCAGAGGGCCGACCGGGTTGGGTTGAGTTGGGCTGCGCTGCGCTGCGACCCGCCCCGCTTTCCTTCGCCCCGCCTGGCGGTTGCGCACAGATGGCCTGCATGACTCAGGCTGAGGACATGACAAAGGCGCCGCTCGGGCGCCTTGGGTCAACACAGTCGACTCGGTGGTTCGGGTGTCGCGGCAGCTGCCTGCCGCAGACCCGTACTTGATCCTGCTTACTTGATCTTGGTTTCCTTGTAAGCCACGTGCTTGCGAGCGACCGGATCGAATTTCTTGATCTCGATCTTTTCGGGCTTGGTCTTCTTGTTCTTGGTGGTCGTGTAGAAGTGACCGGTGCCGGCAGTCGATTCCAGCTTGATCTTGTCGCGCATGATTCAGGTTCCTGACAGGCGTTGTACGGCGGGAGACCGGGGTCGGCGGGCCTCAGGCCTCGCCGCGCGCCCGCAGGTCGGCCAGCACCACTTCGATGCCGAGCTTGTCGATGGTGCGAAGGGCAGCGGTGGTCACGCGCAGGCGCACCCAGCGGTTTTCGCTCTCGACCCAGAACCGGCGGGACTGCAGGTTGGGGAGGAAACGACGCTTGGTCTTGTTGTTGGCGTGAGAAACGTTGTTGCCAACCATCGGGCCCTTGCCGGTGACGAGGCAGAATTTGGCCATGGCGAACTCCTGGAAGTCGGTTGCTGATTCAGCAAAGCCCGCGAGTGTATCGCAAGTGGGCAGGGGCTGGCAACCGCGTCGTGGGCGCGCATCGTCAGCGCTCGACGCGCTGGAGTCAGCCGGCCTTCACCTCCTCAAGCAGTTCGGGGTGGCTATCAAGCACCTTGAGCAATTTCACGAGCGACACGGGCGGCCTGGTCTTGCCGGTTTCATATCGTGAAAACGCATTGACGCCGCCACCGAAGATCTCGCCCGCCTCACGCTGATCAAGGCTCAGCTTCTTGCGCACGCGGGCAATGAAAGATGGATCCACCCATGAGGCATTGACTTGCCGTCTGAACGCCAGCATCAAGGCCATCACGCGACGTGACTCGGTCGCGCTGAGAACCGACTCGCCGCAGGCAGGGCAGAACTCGCCCGTCACGCCAGGCAGGGTCGTCGACTCGCCCTTGCAGGCATATCGCACATCGCGGGTGCCATTCACCAGGTCTGCAGCGCCGCAACTTGGGCACTTCATGATCAACGCTCCTTGAACGACACGATGAGCACATCATCAATGATCGTCAATTTCAGGTAGACCTCACCCGCCTTGGTCACCGGCCGATACACACCTTGACGATGCTCAGCTTGCAGTGGGGCGAGTTCTTTTCCACTATTGCGACGCTAACCTGTCAGGTTGATTTCGACAAGGCCGTTTGTGGGCGCGTGGCATCGCGGGGCGGCGTCAATCCTGCCTTGCTCACAGCAGTCCGTGCTCGGCGAACGAGAAGCGTCGACCGCCGGCCACGATCACGTGGTCAAGCACCGGGATGTCGAGGCAGTGCAGGGCGCGTCGCAGGGTGTCGGTGAGCAGGCGATCGGCCTGGCTGGGCTCGGCGACGCCCGACGGGTGGTTGTGGGCCAGGATCACCGCGGCGGCGTTGCGCTCCAGGGCCCGCCGGGCGACTTCTCGGGGATACACGGCGGTCTGGCTCAAGGTGCCTCGAAACATTTCCTCGGCCGCCAGCAGCCGGTTTCGGGTGTCCAGGAAGAGCACCGAAAACACCTCGTGAGGCCGATGCTGAAGGCTGAGCGCCAGGTAGCGGCCGACCTCCTCGGGCGAGGAGAGGGTGTCGCGTCGGCTCAGGTCTTCGGCCACGCTGCGTCGGGCCAGCTCCAGGGCCGCCTGCAGCGCGCACCAGCGGGCGTCGCCCAGGCCGGGTGCCTGTCGGGCCACCGAGCAGGGCGCGGCGAACAGTCCGCCGACCCCGCCAAAGCGCGCCAGGGTGTCGCGGGCGCTGTCCGTGCCGCTGCCCCCGGCCCGGCCCGGTGCGAGCAGCAGCGCGAGCAGTTCGGCGTCGCCCAGGCTTTGTGCGCCGTGGCTCAGCAGTCGCTCGCGCTGGGGATGGCGTCGGGGGCTGCGGGGGCTGCGGGGTGGGGGCGACCCGCTCGCTGCAAGGGTTGCGGTGCTGCCGGGCGCAGCCGCTGTGCTTACAATCGCGTGTTGCCTGGAAGATGTCATGAATGCACTCGAGTCGCCCGCGGGCGAAACCCCGCCTGTGGTTGGTCCTGAATCTCATCTGACGCTGCACTACCGGCTCAGTCTCGCCGCCAGCGGCGCGGATGTCATTAGTACTTTCGGCGATCGTCCCGCCACCTTGACGCTGGGCATGGGCCAGCTGGCCGAACCGCTCGAGCGCCGACTGCTGGGACTGGCAGAAGGCACGAGCGCCCGTTTCGATCTGCTGCCCGGTGAAGCGTTTGGCGATCGCAACCCCGAGCTGCTGCAGCGCGTTTCGCGCAGCCTGCTGGAGCAGCACGGCGAACCCGGTGCCCGCTACCAGCCTGGCGACCTGCTCGATTTCGCCGCCCCCGATGGCGGACGCTACGCCGGGGTGGTCAAGGAGATCGACCAGGCGGGCGCCTTGCTCGATTTCAACCATCCCCTGGCCGGTCAGCCGATCCGCTTCGACGTCCAGATCCTGGGAGTGCTCTGAATGGCAGATGCCGCTCGCCCCGACGAGTCCGAGGTCATCGAGGCCCTGCTGGCGCAGCCGCGCGGTTTTTGTGCGGGCGTGGATCGGGCGATCGAGATTGTCGAGCGGGCGCTGGAGTCCCATGGCGCCCCGGTCTATGTGCGGCACGAAATCGTGCACAACGACCATGTCGTGAAAGATCTGCGCAACAAGGGCGCCGTGTTCGTCGAGGAACTTGATGCCGTGCCGGATGGCGCCACGCTGATCTTTTCGGCGCACGGCGTGCCGCGCGCGGTGCGCAGCGAGGCAGCCGGGCGTGACCTGCGTGTCTTCGATGCAACCTGCCCCCTGGTGACCAAGGTGCACGTGGAAGTCGCCAAGCTGCGCCGCGAAGGTCGCGAAGTGATCATGATCGGCCACGCCGGGCACCCGGAAGTCGAAGGAACGATGGGGCAGGTCGACGATGGCATCTACCTGGTCGAGACGGTCGATGACGTCGTCCGGTTGGCGGTGCGCACACCGGATCAGCTGGCTTTCGTGACCCAGACCACGCTTTCGGTCGACGACTGCCGGATGGTCATCGACGCCTTGAAGGCACGGTTTCCCTCGATCGCCGAACCCAAGAAGCAGGACATCTGCTATGCCACCCAGAATCGCCAGGATGCGGTGAAGTTCATGGCGCCGCAGTGCGATCTGGTGCTGGTGATCGGCAGCCCGACGAGTTCCAACAGCAACCGTCTGCGTGAAGTGGCTGAAAAGATCGGGCGTGAGGCGCGGTTGATCGGGTCGGCGGCCGAACTCGATCCCGCCTGGCTGGTGGGCAAGCGGCGAATCGGCGTGACGGCGGGGGCCTCGGCGCCTGAGGTGCTGGTCCAGCAGCTGATGCAGCGCCTGGGCGAACTCGGCGTGGGCCGCGTGCGCCGCCTCGATGGCATCGAGGAGTCGGTCCAGTTCCCGATGCCCAAGGGGCTGGGCAAGGGGCCGGCCGTAGCAGGCGAGCCGACACACGGCTGATGCATTCAGCCTGAGCGTTCATGGCCTGGCTGTCGATTCACCCGTTCGCAGCCGACCCTGGGCGGGCCCGTCGTCGTCGCGTGCTGACGAGGGCAGCAGTGGGTGTCGCAGCGCTTGCGGGCTTGCCTGGCTGCTCGACCGCGCCGGGTGCTCAGGGTTCGCCGACCCTGCATCCAGACCGCAGGCAGGCGGCCTCGAGCCTGAGACCCGCTGAATCGAGCCGTCTGCCCGGGACGTCGGCCGCGCTGACCGGTGCTCCCGATGACGCGCTGGCGCTGCACCTGCTCAATCGCCTGGCCTGGGGACCGACGCAGCCCGACCGCGATCGACTGTCAGCCTTGGGCGTGCGCCGCTGGATCGA
The DNA here is from genome assembly GCA_044372165.1 of Burkholderiaceae bacterium. Classification (GTDB taxonomy): domain Bacteria; phylum Pseudomonadota; class Gammaproteobacteria; order Burkholderiales; family Burkholderiaceae_E; genus UBA4615. The sequence continues at coordinate 8,181 of JBILSK010000041.1, forward strand.
AGCGCAGCTGGAGCCTTCTTCGATCGAGCTGCCCGCGGTATTGCAGGGCGAACTCGACAGCCTGGGCTCGATTCACGGGCCCCACGCGCCGACGCTGGCGCGTTTTGCAGCGCTGCAGGCCGAGGTGCTCGGTGCCCGCACCGAGGCCGGGCGGCGCGAGGCGGCGCGGATCGAGCTCGGATCGCTGATCCGCACGGTGCAGACCGAGGCCCGGCGCGCGCGCATCCTGCGCGCGGTGCACAGTCCCAGGCAGCTCGAGGAGGTGCTGGTCGATGTCTGGTTCAATCATTTCAACGTCTTTGCGGGCAAGGAGACGGTTCGCGTTACGGCGGGTTTCTTCGAGTCCGAGGCCATCCGCCCGCATGTGCTGGGACGCTTTCGCGATCTGCTGGGCGCCACCGCGCGGCATCCGGCCATGCTCAATTACCTCGACAACTGGCAAAGCGTCGCGGCCGGCTTCCGAATACCTCCCGGCACCCGGCTGCCCGATGGCTTCGTGTCGCCCCGCGGCCTGAACGAGAACTACGCACGAGAGTTGCTGGAGTTGCACACGCTGGGCGCACAAGGTGGCTACGAGCAGGACGATGTGGTCGAACTCGCCCGCATACTCACCGGCTGGTCCTTCGATCGACGCACGCCCGGTCCCCGGGATGCCTTCCGGTTTTTTCCTCCCCGCCACGATCAGGGTCCCAAGCGTCTGCTGGGTCAGCGGGTGCCGGGTCAAGGCCAGCAGCAAGGCGAGTGGGCGCTGGATCTCCTGGCGCGCCATCCCTCGACCGCCCGTCATGTATCGACTCGGCTGGCGCGGGCCTTTGTCTCGGACGACCCGCCCCAGACGCTGGTGGCCCGCCTGGCCGAGGTGTACCAGAGCACGG
>JBILSK010000505.1:0-2716 GCA_044372165.1 Burkholderiaceae bacterium
ACCGCCACGGTGCCGTCGTGATTCCGCTCGATGTCGCCGCCAAGATCCCCGCGGCCGTCGATCTGCTGGTGCGCAAGGAAAAAGAGATCCTCGACGCGGCGCGTGACCCGTCTTTCAACATGGCCAAACTGCGTGAGGCGATTCGCGCCTCCGACGAGATCCACTGAGTCGTCGATTCTCTTTGCGCAGACCACCATGGCGCGCGTCTGCGCGGCCCTCGCGTCTCAGTTGATCAGTGCCGAGGCGAATTCCTCGGCGCTGAAGGCCTGCAGGTCTTCGATGCCTTCGCCCACGCCGATGAAACAGACCGGGATCGGTCGCTCTCGTCGGGTGTGAGCGAGCGCCGCCAGGGCGCAGCCCATCCGTTGCCGGCTCATGTGCGCAAGCTCATTGACCGTACCGCATGAACGCAAGTCAGGAACCCGTGTGCGCTGGAGCCACTGACAGCCCCTCGATGTGGTGACGCTCGATCAGCTGCTTGACGAAACCACTGGCCTTGGCCTCTTCGACGAATGCACGCAGGAACGCAGCCGCCTCGGCATGCGGCTTCATTGTGCCCACCGACTGCTGAATGGCGGTGAACTGGCCATCGAGAATGCGCGATCCGGGCATCTTCTGCACATCGCTCAGGAGGCGCGGCCGCAGGCTCGCCATAGCATCGAGCTTGTCACGCACAAACATGTCGAAGGTGGCATCGAAGCCCTGCTCGTGTACGAGCTGTGCATGCTTGATGTTGCGCACCAGCCAGAGGTCGTACGCACTGCGCTGCGACACGGCGATGCGAACACCGGGGCGGTCGACTTCAGCGATATGCCGGATGGGCGAGCCGGGTGGCACGAGATAGGTGGCTTCAATTTCAACATAGGCCGCTGTGAAGGCGATCTTCTCGGCGCGCGCAGGTTCTGCCCCAATCAGGCAGATGTCCCAGGCATCGGTGCCGGCGGCATCGGCCAGCACGCCGGGGCTGGGATAGGGCACGAGCTTCAGACCCACGCCGAGGCGATCGGCGATGGCGCGGGCCATGTCGGGTGCCACACCGGTGTGCTCGCCGTCTGCATCCTTGCCAGAGACCAAAAGAAAGTTGCTCAGGTTCAGTGCGGCGCGCAATGTGCCGTGGGGAGCCAGTTGCCTGACGATCTCGGGGGTCATGGGTGCGTCTCGTGAAGTGGGTCGAATGCGCCCTATTCTAGGGATTTGCATGGATGCAGACCGGGACGTTGACGCCCACACACTGCCCCCCTAGAGTGGGTCGATCGTGTCCGCTCACTGATGCAAGCCTCCAATGACCGCCTCGCCACCCCCAGCGCCCTCTGCCTCATCGGCCTTCCTGACCCTGCATGAACTGGTGAAAAAAGCGCGTCAGAAACTGACGCTGGACGATTGGGATTACATCGTCGGGGGTACCGAGACCGAGACCACCCTGCAGCGCAATCGGATGGCGCTGGACACGATCGCATTTCGTCCGCGCGTGCTGCGTGATGTCAGTCACATCGACCCGTCCACGCAATGTCTGGGTCGAACCCTACGACTGCCGCTGATGATGGCGCCGGTCGGCAGCCTGGAACTCTTTGCGGCTGAAGCCGCGGCCGCCTCGGCCAAAGCGGCGCAGCGCTATGAGATTGCGCACATGCTCAGTTCGGTGTGTGCGCCCGGCATGCAGGCGGTAGCCGAGGCTGCGCCGGATGCACTGCGCATTTTTCAGCTGTATGTGTACGGCGATGCAGGCTGGATCGACGACATGATCAGTCAGGCAATCGAGACGGGTAACCAGGCCTTCTGCTTGACCGTGGACATGGCGCTCTACAGCCGGCGTGAGCGCGATATTGCCAAGCGCAACATCCGTCGCAGCGTGGTGCCGGGGCGGGAGTTTCTGGCGCGGCTGAGCTGGAAAGATATCGAGCGGATCCGCGCCAAACATGCCATTCCGCTGATCCTCAAGGGCATTGCCACGGCCGAGGACGCCGTGATGGCGGTGGAACATGGGATCGACATGGTCTATGTATCGAACCATGGCGGGCGCCAGCTCGACCACGGCATGGGGTCGATGGATGTGCTCCCAGAGATTGTGCAGGCGGTGGCCGGTCGCGCGAAGATCATCGTGGATGGCGGATTCAACCGCGGCAGCGACATCGTCAAGGCCATGGCACTGGGTGCAGACCTGGTGGGCATGGGGCGCATGCAATGCATCGGGCTGGCAGCGGACGGCACAGACGGCGTGGTGCGCATGCTGGAACTGCTGGAGCAGGAAGTGCGCATCTGCATGGGTCTGCTGGGCGTGAACACGCTCGCCGAACTCAACCCGTCGTATGTGCGATCCACGTATGCGACCGGGCGCGCACATGCACTGAGCGCGTTTCCGCTGCTCTCGCTGGAAGACGGCGCGCTGTACTGACACCGCCCCTTCCGGGGCTCTGTCCTTTCTCCGAAGGCATGGCGTCATACGCTCCTCTTCGTGGCACAGCGCGCCATCTGCAGCAGGTGGCCTGGGAGGCCGCGCAAAGCGATTACCGGCGCTGAGCGCCCAGGCGGACATTGCCTGCAGATCGGGCAGGGCACCCGAGCGATTCGACAGCGTTCAGACTAGACTGATGGCGGGAGGCGGCCATGATGCTGCGCCCATGGTCTCTTCAAACCCCAAATCCGATTGGAGCGGTTGCGATGAACATCAACAGTGCGGTCACCAAACCTTACGAGTCGATGAGCCTGAAGGAACTGG
>JBILSK010000506.1:0-2713 GCA_044372165.1 Burkholderiaceae bacterium
CAGAGGCGCAGGTTCGAACCACCGATCTGCTGAACGCGCGAGACGCCCTGTTCTGCGAGACGCCTGCGGCCTTCGACGATCGCGACTGCGTCTGGCGGCCGGTCACCTTGCCCCATCGCTGGTCTCCCGCGGGTCCCGGCATGTCCTGGGCACTCTATCGCTTCGATCTTCCAGACCCGGGAACAGGCGCCCATGCAGTCATCGCAGCGGGGATCTCGCTCGATGCACGGTTGCGCATCGATGGCACGCCGATCGGACCCGATCCCGCGGCGGTCGCCTCGGCAGAGCACCCGCGGACGGTGCGCTACTGGCCGCAGTGGCAGCCCTTTTGGCGAAGCGACGACCGCGGGTCGAGCACGATGCAGCTGGACGTGGCGCTGCAGGGGCATCGCGATGCCAAGAACGGCATCGGCTTGATCGGCGTGGGCACCCAGGAAGCGGCTCGTCACTGGCATTGGCGCGAGACACTCATTGATGTGACTGCAGTGATGGCGCTGGCCGCCGGCACCTTCATCGCAGCGGTGTTCGGCGCATTCGCGGGCGAGTCCCGCACGCAAGCCGGGCGTCTGCTCCAGGTGCTGGCCCTGCTCGCCGGCGTGGCGGCCGTACGTACAGCCTCGACCTTCGTGATCACGCCACCGGTCGGCATGACCGCCTGGACGACGCTCAATCTGTGGGCGCTGGCACTGATCGCGATCCTGGCCTGCACCACCATCGGGGTGTACCTCAGTCGCTCGATCCGCCTGCCGGTGTTCACCACCGTGGGCGCGCTGACAGCAGTTTCATTGATTCTGTGGGTCGTTCCCGGGGCATCGATCCACAGAGCGGCCGAGCTGATCTTCACCGCACTGGCGATGGCAGGCCTGGGCCTGCTGATCGCGCTGGTCAGCCGAGTCTGGCGCAGCCGAGACTCGCTGGGTACGCTGCTTGCGGGCTCGCTGCTGGCCCTTCTGGTGACGGGCGTGCATGACCTGATGCTGCATCTGGACCGAGGCATTCATACCGATCGATACCTGCAGAAGTGGTCCACGCTGGCCTTGCTCATCGTCATGATCACGCTGCTGGCACGCCGGGTCGCAACACAGGGCACGCTGGAACTCGCCTTGCAGCGAGAACGGGCGCGACGCGATGAGCTGCTTCGCGATCTCCATGACGGCGTGGGCAGCCGACTGGTGGCGCTGGCCTTTCATGCGCGCCACGCACAGTCTGGTGCCAGCGCCCTGGTCGACGAAATCAATGCCCTGATGTTCGAGGTGCAGATGATCCAGCAAGCGGTGCGCACCGGGCCGACGAGCCTGGACAGTCTGCTGGCGGACCTGCGACACCTGTATTCGCGCGTCGGCGGTGGTCGGCTGCCAGTGCATTGGGACATTGTCGAACCGGTGAGCGCGGTGCCCTTGAGCGCTGAGCAGTCGGTGGCCACGCTGCGGATCATCGAGGAGGGGATCACGAATGCCCTCAAGCACGCGCAGCCCTCGCGGGTGATCATCCGCCTGCGCACGCAGGCAGACGACCGCACGATGCCTCATGCCGCGGTGCTTTCGGTGATCGATGACGGCATCGGGGCGTTTCAACCGGGTGTGCAGGGCGGGCTGAGCAACATCCAGTTTCGAGCAGCCCGAGCCGGACTGCACTTGACGCTGGGGATGGCGGCCGAGGGCAAGGCACTCAGCCTGCTGTTTCCGTTGACACAGCGATCCTCGCGAGCTGGGCGGGCCTGGCGTCGCCTGCGCGGCACGGCTTCCTCCTTCAGGCCCTGATCCGCCGGCATTAATCCACCGGCAAACCCAGCTCCTTGGCGATCGAGCGCAGCTGGATTTCCCAGCTGCCCACGGTCACCGGGGCCACCAGCGCATCCAGCGCCATGCGCATGGCTGGAAGCTCCTCGGTCAGTCCCCAGCCACCGCCCACATGCAGGGCGGCCTGGGTGACGCGGACCACCGCCTGGGTGGCAAAGAGCTTGGCGGTCGAGACATCGAGGATCACCTCGCCCAGCGGCGCACCGCTGTCCCAGCGTTCGGCGGCGTGATAGGTCAGGTGACGAGCCGCCTCCACATCGACGTGGCATTGCGCGAGCTGGAAGGCGATCGACTGGTTCGCGCCGATCGGGCGACCAAACTGACGGCGCACCGTGGCGTACTCCAGCGCCCACTCGAGTGCGTGATGCATGTGACCCAGCCAGCGCGCAGCCACCATGATTCGCTCGCGATTGAATCCGGCCATGATCTCGGCAAACCCGGCCGGCAAGCGCCGCGACTCGGGCACCACGACCTGCTCGAAATTGATCCGGTAGGTGGGCGCGGGCCGATTCACGAAGGCCTCGATCTGCGTGGCGGTGATGCCCGGGCTGTGGCGATCGACCGCAAAGAAGCGCATGCCGGCGCGACCCGATCCTGGCTCGGTCTGGGCCAGGGTCACCAGCACATCGGCATCGCCGCCCAGAGTGATGAAGGACTTCATGCCGTCGAGCACCCAGTGGTCGCCCTGACGGGTCGCCCGCGTCTGCACATTCTGCACGTCGTTGCCGGCCTCAGGCTCGGTCACCGTGATCGCCACCAGGCACTCACCGGCAATCGTGCGCCGCGCAATGTCGCGCTGTTCGTCGGTGCCGTATTCGTACAGCAGGGAGCCGGCCACGTTCTGCACCAGCATGGCCACGGCGAGGTTCGGGTTGATGCGCGACATCTCCTCCATCGCGATCGCCTCCTCGTAG
>JBILSK010000042.1:0-9035 GCA_044372165.1 Burkholderiaceae bacterium
GCCCAGCGCGGCATTTGCGCCACCAGAAACTGCCGGAAGGCGGCAGCCTCCAGGAACGCGGGGTCCGCGCCCTGAGACACCATGCGATCACGCACCTCGGGCAGCGCCAGCGTCTGGCCGAGCGCTGTCGACAAGCGATCGACCACCGCAGGCGGCGTGCCTGCCGGTGCCAGCACGCCATAAAAGCCCACCACATCCAGGCCCTTGATGCCGGCTTCCAGCGTGGTCGGCACATCGGGCAGCGCCACGCTGCGCTCGCGGCCGGTCACGGCCAGCGCGCGCACCTTGCCCGCCTTGGCGTACTGGGCCGCCAGGGGCACGGACTCGGCCATGAACTGGACCTGTCCGGCCATGAGGTCAGTGAAGGCCGGCGCACTGCCCCGGTAGGGGATGTGCACCATGAAGGTTCCGGTGGCCGTCTTGAACATCTCGGGCACCAGATGCGAGATGCCGCCGTTGCCAGCCGACCCGTAGTTGTACTTGCCCGGATGGCGGCGCAGCAGATCGATGAACTCGGCCAGCGTGCGGGCCGGCACGTCGGGATTCACCACCAGCGCCAGCGGCTGCTGGGCGGTGCGGGCCACCGGCACGAAGCTCTTGAGCGTGTCGTAGGGCAGCTTGCGATAGAGCGCCGGGTTGATGACCATTGTCCCGGTGTTGGCCAGCAGCAGCGTGGTGCCATCGGGCGGTGCTGTGGCCACCGCCTGGGCACCGACCGTGCCGCCGGCGCCCGCCTTGTAGTCGACGATCACCTGCTGGCCCAGCAGGCGCGACAAGGGCTCGCTCCACAGCCGGGCATGGGCATCCAGGGGCCCACCCGCGGGAAAGCCGATGATCAGCTTCACCGGGCGCCCGGACGACGCGCCCTGCGCCCGCACCGGGCCACCGGACAGCGCAGCCAGGGTGCCCAGCGCACCGGCCTGGATCAGGCGGCGGCGCATGGGATCAGAACCGGTAGAGCAGACCCGCCTGCACGACAGCGGCGCGCGTCTCGCTGATGTCACCGAAGCCCCACAGGTAGGACACCTCGAATTTCGCGGCGAAGTTGCGCGCCAGCGGATAGATGGCCTCGACGCCCAGCATGGCGCCCCAGCCGTTCGCGTGAGCCTCCTTCACATAGGAGCCGCCGCCCAACAGCCCGAATTCGGCCGGCCCCCAGCGAAAAACCTCCTTGACCACCTTGAGGGTGGACACCTTGGAGCCCAGGTGCCCGTGCATGCCGTCGGCATATTCGAAGACCAGCTTGTAGCCATGCTCGAAGGTCTTGCCGAGCGAGAACGCCCAGAGGTTCTGGTCGCTGTCGTAGTCGCGCCCGAAGGCCACGCCGGCCTCCCAGTTGTGCTCGGCAGCCCCTGCGCCAGCATGCGGCGCGGTGTTCTGCGCAAGCGCGATGGCGGGTGACAGACCAGCACACGCCAGCGCGACGCTGGCGATCGCGGATCGGTTCATGGGAGCTCCTGAAGAGGATTGGGTGCGAGCACGCATCAGGCCGTACCGCCGACCGTGAGGCCTTCGATGCGCAAGGTGGGCTGACCGACACCGACCGGCACGCTCTGGCCGTCCTTGCCGCACACGCCCACGCCGCTGTCCAGGCGCATGTCATTGCCGATCATGGTCACATGGGTGAGTGCGTCCGGCCCGTTGCCGATCAGGGTCGCCCCCTTCACCGGGTACTGCACCTTGCCGTTTTCAACCCAGTAGGCCTCGCTCGCGGAAAAGACGAACTTGCCGTTGGTGATGTCGACCTGACCGCCGCCGAAATTGACCGCATACAGGCCCCGCTCCACCGACGCGAGGATCTCGCCCGGGTCGGTGTGGCCATCGAGCATGTAGGTGTTGGTCATGCGCGGCATGGGCAGGTGCGCGTAGGACTCGCGGCGCGCGTTGCCGGTCACCGGCACCTTCATCAGGCGCGCATTCAGGCCGTCCTGGATGTAGCCCTTGAGAATGCCGTCTTCGATCAGGACGTTGCGCTGGGTCGGGTTGCCTTCGTCGTCGATGTTCAGCGACCCGCGCCGATCGGCGATGGTGCCGTCATCGACCACGGTGACCCCGCGTGCGGCCACCCGCTCGCCGATGCGACCGGCAAAGGCCGAGGACCCCTTGCGATTGAAATCGCCTTCCAGGCCGTGGCCGATGGCCTCGTGCAGCAGCACACCTGGCCAACCCGGGCCCAGCACCACGGTCATCACGCCACCCGGCGCCGGGCGCGACTCGAGGTTGACCAGTGCGGCATGGACGGCGTCATCGACGTAGCGCTCGATCACGGCATCGGTGAAGGCGGAGAAGTCGAAGCGCCCGCCGCCCCCTGCATTGCCCTGCTCGCGTCGGCCGTTGCTTTCGGCGATCACGGTCACCGACAGCCTGACCAGCGGGCGTACATCGGCCGCCATCACGCCATCCGAACGGGCCACCAGCACCACATCCCATTCCGCGGCCAGCCCTGCCATGACCTGGACCACACGCGGATCGCGGGCCCGCGCCAGGCGTTCGACCTTGTGCAGCAGTTCGACCTTGGCACCGGCCTCCAGCGAGCCGATGGGGTCGGTCACACCGTACAAGGCGCGACCGGCCGAGGGGCGCATGCCGCCGGCCACCTTCACCCGGCCCGATCCGCTGCGGGCGATGGTGCGCGTGGCGTGCGCGGCGGAAATCAGCGCATCGAAGTTGATCGCATCGGAGTAGGCGAAGGCGGTCTTCTCACCTGATACGGCCCGCACCCCGACGCCCTGGTCGATGGAAAAGCTGCCGGATTTGACGATGCCTTCATCCAGGCTCCAGCCCTCGCTGCGGGTGTACTGGAAGTACAGGTCGGCGTAGTCGACGCGATGACGGAACACCTCTCCGAGGGCGTGGGAGAGGCTGGATTCGTCCAGCTCGGAGGGCTCGAGCAGGACGCTGCGAGCGATGGCCAGGCGGGACAGGGCGGGGTCGGTGACGGCATTCATGGTGGTCAGTCTATCTCATGGTTTTCGCGCTCAGAGGGTGCGATGGCTCAAGGCCGGCAACTGGGCGCGCACCTCGGCCAGACGGGCAGCATCGAGCACACCGGCCACCACGCCCTCGCCTTCGGGCAGGCAGGACAGCACCTCGCCCCAGGGATCGATCAGCATGGTGTGCCCCCAGGTGCGACGGCCGTTCTCATGCAGCCCGCCCTGCGCCGGCGCCAGCACGTAGCACTGGTTCTCGATGGCGCGCGCGCGCAACAGGACCTCCCAGTGCGCCTGTCCGGTCACATAGGTGAAGGCCGAGGGCACGACGATCAGGTCCACCGTGCCCAGCGCCCGGTAGTACTCGGGAAAGCGCAGGTCATAGCAGACCGACAGGCCGACGCGCCAGCTGCGCCCCCCCATGGCCTCTGCCGGACCGACATCGCAGACCACCGGCGTGCGACCCGGCGCAATGGTGACCGATTCATCGAAGCGATCGGTGCCGCGCTTGAGGCCGAACAGATGGATCTTGTCGTAGCGGGCGGCGACTGTGCCGTCGGGCCGCACGGCCAGGCACGCGTTCCAGATGCGACGCGGCTGCGGCGAGGCGATCGGCACGGTGCCAGCGATCAGCCACACGCCAGCCTCGCGGGCAAGATCATCGACGAAGCGCTGGATCGGCCCGTCGCCCGCCGGTTCACGCACATCGACCTTGTCGGTGTCCTTGCGGCCTAGCAGACAGAAGAATTCGGGCAGCACGACCAGCTTGGCGCCCTCGGCTGCAGCCTGCAGCACCAGGCGGTGCGCGGCCTCGAGATTGGCCTCGACGGTGGTGGCCGAGACCATCTGGATCGCGGCGATCGGAAGCTTGGCGGCGGCGGCGCTGGAGGCCTGGGTCATGGCGGCACTGTGTCGGACGATGAATCCGGCAGGTTAGCACTGCGCGAATGACAGGCGCGGAGGACAGGCGCGGGTGAGCTCAGGGCTGCCCGGCAGGGGGCGCAACCGGGCGGCGAGCACGCGGCTGGACATCGGGGTCGGACCACGAGCCGGTGATATCGACCTCGTAGGCCAGGGCCTCCTGCAGGGGCTTTCTGAGCACGTATTGGGCAGCGAGCGAGCCCAGGCCGATGACCGGGTTGACCATCGCCCCCACCGCGATCGAGGCCAGGCTTGCGTCCAGTTCGGGGACGACCTCGACATGCAGGTCCTGGGTTTCACGGCGCAGGTCTGCCACACCGCCGAGCTTGACCACCGCTTGAGGTCCCCGCATCAGGAGGTTGGTGGTACTGGCCAGGCCCGCCTCGATGTGCACGCCGCCGGTGATCGAGTTGAAGGCGAAGCCCTCGCCGAACACGGTACGCAATTCGCCCGACAACAGCCGCGGCAGCGCCTGCATGTTGAGCACGGCGATCAATCGCGCCGGACCAGGATCGACCCGCAGGAAGGCGCCCTGGCCCAGGTTCAGCTGCAGATCGCCCTGCAGCGAGGGCAGATCGAGGGCCATCGGAGACCCCTGCCAGCCGATCCTGCCGTTGAAGCTGCCGCTGGCCCCCTTGACTGCGCCGTGAATGCCAAAGCGGTCCAGCAAGGCCCCTGCATCACGAATGGCCAGCTTGAGGTCCAGTTCGGTGCTGCGCGCGCCCCTCGAGGCTGCCGCATCAGCCGCCCCCTGGCGCGGAAACGACCAGACGCCGCGGGCCTCGAGCCGGGCATCCGGATTGTCGAGCTCCAGTTGCGACAAGCGCCAGACGGGCTGCGCCTGCGTGCCCTCGCTGTGGGCCACCAGCTTGAGCGCGCCGATCGGCACCGTGCCCAGCACCAGTTCGTCGGCGGTGATGTCCAGACCGGGCAGGCGCGTGGGCGGAGCGGACAGCGCGTCCTCGAGTTCTTCTTCGCGGGAGCGAGCCAGCACCAGTCGATTGAAGCGGGCGCTCAGGGTGCCGATGTGTTCGCCCGGTCGCGCATCGCGCCAGTCGAAGTGCCCGACGATCTCGCGGGCCGCGATGTTGGCGCGCCAGCGCCCTTCCAGACGGGAGGCCCCCAGCGCGACCTCGTGCAGGTCGCGCCCGCCGATGCGCAGGTCATCCGCCACGATCGACACCAGATCCGGCACCAGCGACATCCCGGGCAAGGTGAGGTGGCCGGCTTCGCGCTGCATCCGCTCGATGTCGCCGTCGCCCAGCAGCGCACGCCAGGCGTCGAAATCGAGTCTGGGGGTGCGCAGCAGCACCGCAAAGCCGCTGTCGCGCAGCGGCGGCTCGTCGCCCAGCCCGAAGCCGGCGCGTCGGATCAGCAGGCGCTCGGTGCGGGCATCGCGCTCGCGCTCGAGCTTGAAACCGATGTCGCTGCCCAGGCGCACATCGAGCCGATCGCCGGGTGGTCGCTCGCCGGGGTAAGGCGGCGGCAGCGGCGTCGACACGACCCGTAGCGGCCAGACTGCGTCAGCGCGCTTGGCAAAGGGCACCGGCAGCGCGCTGGACAGCCCCTGCAGGGTCGATTCGAGAACCAGCGATGAGGCACGGCGATCGACATCGACGCGGGCGTGATAGTCAGTGCGCCCCTCGAGCGCGCGGGTGATCGGGTTGTCGATCAGCCGCCGCATGCCATCGGCCGCGATCGTGCCGCGCGCATCGATGCGCAACTGCCCCTCGCCGCTGGCCCGCCCCTCGACCCGGATCGGCCCGCCCAGCAGGTTGGCCGACATCGCGGGCAGCTCGATGCCCGCCTCGGTGAACTCGAGACGACCGGTCACGTCCGAAAAGGGCGGCAAGGTGCGATCGAGCACCAGCTCATTGCCGTCGAAGTCGACACTGCCCCGCACCCGCGAGGCACTCATCCTGGCCAGCGGCAGCGACAAGGCGAGCGCCAGCCGGGCATCGCCACTCACCCGCACATCCCGGGTGTAAGTGGAGATCGAGGCCGCCAGGGGACTGTCGTCGATGAAGCCGATCATCTCCTGCGCCGGTCCCTGGCCGCGGCCATCGACGGTGAGCAGGGCGCCGCGAAATTCAGGGATGCGCGCGGTGATGTCGGTCAGGCGAACCCGGCCGATCGAACCACTGTGGGCATGGACCCGCATGCCTGCACCGGCAAATTCGAGCTCGCCGCGGATCTGGTCGATGCGTGGCCAGTCGGGGGCGTAGGCCAGCGTGGTGTCGCGCACCTTGCCTGCAATCCGGAAAACCCCTCGCGCCGAATCCTGGAACGGGAAGTCGGACAAGGCGCCTTGCACCCGAATGTCGACCTCCTCGGCCTGACCCTTCACGATCGCAGCTTCAGTCCAGTGGCGCACATTTTCGGGAATCGCCTGCGGCAGATAGCGCACCACGCGCGGCGCACTGATCCGGTCAAGCCGCCCGGTGAGGTCGATGACGCCGGGACCGGTCGCTGTCGACTGCCAGCTGCCCTTGACCCAGCCAGCGCCGTCGGCATTGGAAAACTCGAGCCGAGGCACCGTCACCTTGAGAGACCCCGGCCCCTTGCGGCTGCGCTCGAAGGTCCAGTTCAGCTGTCCGTCCAGGCGATCGAACGCCAGCTCGGGCTCGGCAAACACCGGCGCAATGATCTGCCCGGACGGGCTGCCGGAGAGGGTGAGCTCACCTTGCCCGCCGCTTGCGCGCAGGGTTCCGGACAGGTTCGTGACACCGACCGGGCCGCCCGCCCGACCCGGATGACGAATCGACAGATGCTCGAAGCTGCCACTCAGCTCGATCGGCACGGCAGGAATCGCAAGCCCCGCCACCGGCACATCCGGCGGCACGTTCGCCCCGGGATGCCAGGCCAGCTTGAGCTCGCGCAGGCGGCCGCTCACCTGCAGGGCATTGAGCGAGGTCAGCAGCGAGGCCGGCAGCGGCAAGCGGCGGGCCGCGGCCAGCAACTCATCCGCCGCGATGGCCGACACGTCCAGGCGCAGGACCTCGAGCGAGCCCGCCACGCCCCCGGCGAGTCTGGCCTCGCCCTTGAGCGGCACGCTCACGCCACCGGCATCGACCAGGGTGGCCTCCTTGATGGACACCTGAAGTCCGTCTTGCTCGAGCGCCAGCAGGCCAACCTTCGCCTGAACCCGCTGCCAGGGGACACGGCGCGCCTGCCAGGCAAGGGCCGGCGAATCAATTGCGACGCTGAGCGTGCCCTCGCGCAGACGGCCCTCCTGGAAGCGAACATGCAGGGCCTGATCCAGGACACCGCTGGCCGAGGCGCGCTGCGCCTTCAGCCGCGGCGTCAGCGCCACCAGGGCGTCGGCCAGCGGTTGCACGGCGAGACGGTTCACCGCAAGCTCGAGTTCGCCCTGCCAACGCTGCCACTCCACGGTGCGTGACAAGGGGGGGCGATCGAAGCTCACCGAGCCACGCAGGCCCTCGCCTTCAACATGGGAGACCGGGATGCTCAGTCGTCCTTCGTGGTGTCGCCCGCGGTTGGTGACATCCACATCGACCCGATCCAGGACCCGAGGCACAGGCTCGCCTGTCTCGCCCATGCGGTCGGACAACAGGAAGCGCGCATCGCGGACCTTGAGCTCCCCCTGGCTCATGACCCAATCCAGCAGGGGTTCATTGATCTCGTGATCGTCCGGCAACAGAAACCCGGCAAACAGGATTCGCCCGGAAGGCAGGCGTTCGACCTCGATGCGCGGCGACTGCAGGTGCGCCGCGGCCAGCCTGGGGGTGCCGTGCAGCAGGGATCGCCAGGACGGTCGCACCAACAAGGCGTCGGCCTGCAGGCGAATGCGGCCCTGCGCATCCCCCACGCGCAACTGCTGAATCTCGAGCGTCGGATGCAGACCGTCCCAGCCCGGTCGCAGGGCGTCGGCCTCGATGGGTCGCCCGGCCAGCTGCGATGCGTGCGCGAGCAGTTGCGGGCGCCACTGATCGAGTCTCGGCCAGACCAGATAGCGCACGCCGAAATAGCCCAGGCAGGCCAGCGCCACGGCCAGCCCGGCCGCAATCAGCAGGACGTCAGCCAGGCGCGAGGAGCGGCCCCGGGCGCGCGACCTGCGGGGCGAGGTCGGCGGCTGCGCGGGGGCAGGTGTGGTCACCGCAGAGGCCATGGGCGCGGCAGCCAAAGGAGGCGTCGAGGGCGTCGGCGTGGGCATTGAGCTGGGATCCGCAACGCCCGGTCATCACCAGCAGTGACGGCCCGCCCGATCGGGGCGGCGCAGCGTGATTTCCGACTGTAGCATAGGGGATTGACCCCTCCTTCGAATCCTGTCGCCCGACCCGATGTCCGACCCTTTCATTGCTCGCGCGCTGTCGCCCTGGTTCAACCGCACCCTGGACGCCCTGGAGCGCCGCCAGCCCGCGCTGGCCGCGCTGCTGCCCGGCCTGGTCGAGCAGCCGCTCGCGCCGGCGGCGATCGAACGCTGCTGGGAGACAGTGTGGCTGCGGGCGCACGAGGCGGGTGCCAGCGATCCCGGCCCGGCACTGCGTCGGGCACGCCAGCTGATCGTCCTGGCGATCATCGAGCGCGATGTCCGCCAGCAGGCCCCGCTCGCCGAGGTCTGCGGCGCCATCAGTGCCTGGGCCTGCATCGCAGTCGAAGTCGCCTTGCGCCATGTGGCGCACGACCTCGCCCAGACCCATGGTCGCCCGCTCGATGCCACGGGACAGCCCCAGGACCTGCTGGTCGTGGGCATGGGCAAGCTCGGCGGCAACGAGCTGAACGTGTCCTCCGACATCGATCTGGTCTTTGTTCACCGCGACGGCGGCGAGACCGAAGGCACGGCGCAGGGCACCGGGAAACTCGCGACGGCCGAGTTCTTTCACCGGGTGGCACGGCGCACCTCGGGCATGCTGTCCGAGACCACCGAGGACGGCTTCGTCTTTCGGGTGGACACCCGGCTGCGGCCCAATGGCGATTCGGGCCCGCTGGCGGTGTCGCTGGGCATGCTCGAGCAGTACTTCTACGACCAGGGCCGCGAATGGGAGCGCTTTGCCTGGCTCAAGGGCCGGGTGGTGGCCGATTCAGGCCTGGCCGGCCCGACTGCACGGCAGACCGACGAGCGCATGCTCACCGAGATCGTCGAGCCCTTCGTCTTCCGACGCTACCTGGACTTCGCCGCCATCGACGCGATGCGCAGCCTGCACGCGCTGATTCGCACCGAGG
>JBILSK010000507.1:0-2710 GCA_044372165.1 Burkholderiaceae bacterium
CACGAAGTTGTGGAAATCGAGCACCTCGTGAACACGGGCCCGCAGGGTCTCGGGGGCGAACAGGTCGCGAACCCGCACCGCACGGCGTGCCACCTTGTCTTCGTAGGCCGGGCCGATGCCTCGGCCGGTCGTGCCGATCTTGGCATCGCCCCGTTTGGCCTCGCGGGCCTGGTCGAGTGCCACGTGATACGGCAGGATCAGCGGACAGGTACCGCTGATACGCAGCCGTTCGCGCACGGCAACGCCGGCTCGCTCGAGTTCGTCGATCTCCTGCAGCAGCGCCGAGGGCGACAGCACCACACCACTGCCGATGTAGCAGGTGACGCCCGGGCGCAGAACGCCCGAGGGAATCAACCTCAGCACCTGCTTCTTGCCCCCGATCACCAGGGTGTGGCCCGCATTGTGGCCTCCCTGGAATCGCACGACGCCCTGCGCCGACTCGGTCAGCCAGTCGACCACCTTTCCTTTGCCTTCGTCACCCCACTGGGTCCCGATGACAACCACATTCCTGCTCATTGCTACTGTCTCCGCAGCGGCCTGACCAACCAGGCGCCCTGATGCCGTGCGAGCTCGCGGTCGCACTCGAATTCCTGCTGCTCGGCCTCATGACCCGGCAGGACCTGAACCACCACCTCACCCGACGCGCGCAGCGACTGCACCGCCTCGAGCAGGCTTTCATCCACCGACCAGGGCGCCCGGATCGCCGGCGTCGGCGCCGGCTCGGGCAACAGCCCCGCCAGCTCGCGCAATTCGAGCGAAAACCCGGTGGCCGGCCGCAGGCGCCCGAAAGCCGACCCCACGTTGTCATAGCGACCGCCGCGACCGATGGCGCTCGGCAGGCCCTCGACGTAGGCCGCAAAGATCACGCCACTGTGATATCGATAGCCGCGCGCATCGCCCAGATCCAGCGCCACCTCGACCTGGATGTCGCGGCGTGAGGCCAGCAGCGGCGAGGCGGTGAGCGTATCGAGTTGCTCGAGCGCAGCGCCGATGACCGGATCAGACGGCAGCACGGCACGCGCACGGGCCAGCACATCCTGCGCCGAGCCGAACAAACCCGGCAAGGCCAGTAGCGCGTCGCGGGCTGCGCTGTGCGGCAGCGGCTGGAGCAGCTGCCTGAGCGCGGGCGCATCCTTGGACTGGATCAACGGAAACAGCTCATCTTCGGACACCTGCGGCAGCCCCGCCAGCAAGGTGCGCACGACCGCCACATGACCCAGATCGATTCGAACCTTGAGCACACCTGCCACGTGCAGTGACTGCAACAGCAGCTCGATGATCTCGAGGTCGGCCTCCAGCCCGGCGTGTCCGTACAGCTCGGCGCCGATCTGCACCGGCTCGCGCGTCGACAAGGGCGTCGCCGGTCGGGTGTGCAGGACGCTGCCGCTGTAGCACAGGCGAGTCAGGCCCGGCCGATTGAGCAGATGCGCATCGATGCGTGCCACCTGCGGGGTGATGTCCGCCCGCAGGCCCATGGTGCGACCCGAGAGCTGATCGATGAGCTTGAAGGTGCGCAGATCGAGGTCGTGCCCGCTGCCGGTCAGCAGCGAATCTAGATACTCGATCATCGGCGGCATCACGAGCTCGTAGCCGTAGGTCCGGTACAGGTCAAGCAGGCGACGGCGCAACTCCTCGATCCGTCGGGCCTCGCTCGGCAGGATGTCGGAAATGCTCTCTGGAAGCAGCCAGCGTGGCATCGGCAGATCTGGGAAATGGAACGGGTTGAAAAGTGAAGGAGGCGGGCGGGATGACCCCAGGGATCAACCCTGACTGTCGGCGCAGGCGGTCAGTCTGACGGGAGGCCGAGTACGCGGGTCGCTCAGCCTGCCAGACCGAGCAGCACCGCACCCAGCGCCACGCTGGCCAGGCCCATGAATCGCAGCTGGCCATCTCGCAGCGCGCCGAGGCGCTGCATGGCCTCGCGCCAGCGATTCGGCGCGATCAGGGGCATCAGGCCCTCAATCACCAGCACCCCTCCGACCACGGCAAGCATCACTTGCTTGGCCGTCCCGAAGCACCGCCCGGTGCACGGAAGTAGCGGAAGAAGTCCGAGGACGGATCGAGCACGAGCACATCGTTGCCACGGCCGCGGAAGCTGCCGCGGTAGGCCTCGAGGCTGCGATAGAAACTCG
This sequence comes from Burkholderiaceae bacterium, assembly GCA_044372165.1. Lineage (GTDB taxonomy): Bacteria > Pseudomonadota > Gammaproteobacteria > Burkholderiales > Burkholderiaceae_E > UBA4615. The sequence goes on from JBILSK010000507.1 coordinate 2,133, forward strand.
CGAACTCGGGATTCTGTCCGAAGGCCTCGGCGAACAGGGCGGACGCCTTGGCATCGCCTTCGCCCTTGACGCGCTGGGCGTCGCGGTAGGCCTCGGCAATCAGCACATCGCGCTGTCGATCGGCGTCGGCCCGGATTTTCTCGGACTCGGCGGCGCCGGTGGCACGCCGCTCGTTGGCCACACGCTTGCGCTCCGACTGCATCCGGTCATAGACCCGCTCGGACACTTCGGGGGCAAAGTCCACCCGCTTGAGCCGAACGTCGATGATCTCGGCGCCGATCTGCTTGGCGTCCTCGTTCATCTTCACGCGCACCGCGTCGAGCAGCTCCTGTCGCTTGCCCGAGATCACGTCGTTGACGGTCTGCTTGGCGATCTCGTTGTTCAGGGAGTCGCGCAGGCTGCGCTGAAGTCGATCGCTCGCAATGGTCTCGCTGCCGCCGACCGAGGTGAAGAACTTCTTGGGGTCGGCAATGCGCCACTTCACGAAGGTATCGATCTGGACGTTGAGCTTCTCGGACGTGATGAAGCGATCGACGTCGGCCGTGTCGATGGTCAGGATGCGCTTGTCGAAGTACTGC
>JBILSK010000043.1:0-9021 GCA_044372165.1 Burkholderiaceae bacterium
CTTGGAGAAGTCGCTGGGCGCGGTGGCCAAGGGTGGCACCACCAACCTGGTCGATGTCTACCAGTACGCCGAGCCGGTCACCGCACGCGGGTTCGTGTACATGGACACGCCGGGCTACGACCCGGTGTCGGCCACCGGCCAGGTCGCCGGCGGCGCGAACCTGGTGTGCTTCACCACCGGACGCGGCTCGGTCTACGGTTGCAAGCCCAGCCCCTCGATCAAGCTGGCCACCAACACGCCGCTCTATCAGCGCATGTCGGAAGACATGGACATCGATTGCGGCGACATCGTCGAAGGCACGGTCAGCATCGCCGACAAGGGCCAGGCGATCTTCGAGCTGATCCTGCGGGTGGCCTCCGGCGAGCCCAGCAAGAGCGAGGCGCTGGGCATCGGCCAGGAGGAGTTCGTGCCGTGGTACCTGGGCGCAGTGATGTGAACGCAGTGAGGTGAACGCGGTGAGGTGACCGCGTTGCGCAGCGCCTCAGGATGAATCGCCAGCGCGGCGGGCGTGCTGCGCCACGCGTGCATCGGCACGCACTGCAGCCGCCTCGCTGCGGCCGTGCGCATCACCCTGCAGCCGGGGCAGCTCGATGTCGATGCAGCTGCCGCGCCCGCTCAGACCATCGCGCAGCAGCACCTGCCCATCATGCGCGCGGGCGATCTCGGTCACGATTGCCAGGCCCAGTCCGGCCCCGCTGGTCCGTGGCCGCGGCGCATCGGCGCCCGGTGTGGCGCGCTGAAAGCGCTCCAGCACCCGCGTGCGGTCCTCGAGGGCGATACCCGGGCCGTCGTCATCCACGCGCAGTCGCAACCGATCGGCACCCACCGGCTCGACCGAGACCGTGATGCGCGTGCCCGGCCCGCCGTAGCGGATCGCGTTGTCGATCAGGTTGTGGACCGCCTCGCCCAGCAGCTCGGGGTCGCCCGCCATCCAGGCGGGCTGCGCACCGGACGCAGGCTCGGGCCCGAAACCCAGATCGATGCCGGCCTGCAGCGCACGCGGCACCCAGGTGCTCGCTGCCTCGAAGGCGACCTGGCGCAGATCGAAGGGACGCGGCTCGCCGATGCGGGCACTCGGCTCGGCGCGCGCCAGTGCGAGCAACTGGTTGGACAGGTGCACCGCACGATCGGCCGCCCGCTGGACTTCATGGATCAGAGGACGCAGGCGCGCCGGGTCGGATTCCAGGGCGGCCTCGTCGGCATGCAGCTTGAGCGCAGTGAGCGGCGTGCGCAGTTGATGCGCCGCATCGGCGATGAAGTGGCGCTGGGCGGTGAGGGCACTCTTCAAGCGCAGCAGCAACTCGTTCAGGGCCTGCGTGAGCGGCGACATCTCGGTGGGCAGCGCCCGATCGTCGACCGGTTCCAGCGAATGATGGGTCTGCATCTGCAGGGCCTGAGCCACCTCGCCGATGGGCGACAGACGCTGCTTGAGCGTGAACCAGATGACCGCGACAGCCACCAGGTCCAGGGCGATCTGGGGCACCAGCACGCTCAGCAGGATCTCGGTGGCCAGCATCTGACGCTTGCGCAGGGTCTCGGCCACCCGGACCTCGATGGCCTCGGGCGCCCCCTCGAGAAACAGGGTCACCGTGGCCACGCGCACCTTCGCCCCCGCAATCCAGCCGTCATACATGGTGGCCTGGCGCACCCGCTCGGCGCCCACGGCCGGACGATCAGGCACCGACGCATGGCCGGCAATATGGCCGCTGAGCGTGCCCTTCACCTCGTACCAGGTGGTGTCCTCGGGGTCCCATTGCAGGATCTGGCGGGCAGCTTCCGGCAGGTCCAGCGCAGGGCGTCCACGGGACACCATCACCCGCTGCGCCAGGGCCTCGGCCGAATCGACCAGCCATCGATCCTGGACCTCGTTGGCATGATGGCGCGCGCCCTCGTAGGCGAGGACGCCGGAAATCGCGAACAGCAGCAGCAGCGGTGGCAGCAGCCGGATGAGCAGCTGGGCCCGCAGGCTGCGCCGCGGTTTCGGCACAGTGGGTGGGCTCGAGGCAGACGGGTCGCGCTCAGGCATGGGCCTGGCCGTCGGGTTGCAGCAGATAGCCGAAGCCGCGCACGGTATGAATGTGCGCGCCGCTGCCCTCGAGCTTGCGCCGCAATCGATGCACGATCACCTCGACGGCCGAATCGGGCAGGTCCATGGCAGACGGATCGATCAGAGCCAGCTCCTGCAGCACGGAGGACTTGCTTGCGACGCGCCCGGCTCGCGCCAGCAGCACCGAGAGCACCCCGGCTTCGCGCGGCGACAGGTCCAGCGGCACATTGTCGAGCCGGACCCCCTGTTCGTCCGCCCGCTGGCTCAGTCGTCCGAGCCGCGCAACCGTAGCGCTGGTTTCGACGAAAGCCGTCGTCGCGACACGTCGTGACAACGCGCGCAGACGGGCCTCCAGTTCGATCATGTCGAAAGGCTTGACGAGATAGTCGTCGGCGCCAGCGTCCAGGCCCTGCACGCGATCGCGGACCTCATCGCGGGCGGTGAGCAGCAGCACCGGGGTGGCATCCGCGCGCGCCCGCAGGCGTCGCAACACCTCCAGGCCATCGCAGCCTGGCAGGCCGATGTCCAGCACCACCATGTCGAATCCGGACGCCCTCAGGGCGTCGTCGGCCGCATCCCCGCGGGTGACCCACTGCACCTGCCAGCCGGATCGCTGCAGCGCCCGAAACACGGCCTGGGCGATCTGCGCATCATCTTCGGCAAGCAGCACTTTCATTTCCGGGAGGATAGCCCGACGAGCGGTTCACGACTGCAAGCAGATTGAAAGGCTGCGCAGCGACCATCGGCGTCCCTTCCCTTCGTGCGCCCCGCCCCCGGTCCCATGCCCTGTTCTGGCCGCAACCGAGCTCACCCCGCGCCACCGACCGCCTGGTGCACAGCCCTGATCGGCGCGATGGCCTGGGTCGGCGTCCTCGGCACCCCGCATGCGCAGACCGTCAACCCGGCGCCCGACACGTCGCAGGAGTGTGTCGCATCGCCGCCCCCGGAACTCGTGTGGTCCCAGGCGCAGCAGCGGCTGAGCGCCTGCAACCGCGATGTGCAGGTGGCGGTGCGCGCCGCGCAAGGCGTGCGCGCCGACATCCGCACGGCCGGCCAGCGTCCCAATCCCACCCTGTCGACCGGTGTCGGCCAGTACTCGCCCTCGGTGGGCTGGGGTGCGGGCGGGCTGCTCGACAAGCAGGTCGACTGGCTGGCCCGCTGGGATCAGACCCTCGAGCGGGGCAACAAGCGCGAGCTGCGCGTGGAGTCGGCGCGTCATGCGTCGGCGGCTGCGCAGTGGGGCGTGGCCGACACGCTGCGCCAGCAGCAGCTCAACCTGGCGCAGGCCTGGATCGATCTGTGGGGCGCACAGGAGCGCGTGCGCCTGCAGCGCGAGATCGCCGCGCTCTATCAACGCACGCTCGATGCCGCGCGATTGCGCCTGAAAGCGGGCGACATCGCGGCTGCCGAAGTGTCGCGCATCGACCTCGATGTGCAACGCGCAGAGGGCGAGCGAATCGGTGCGCGGGCCGAACTGTCACGTGCGCGCAGCGTGGTCGCCGCCCTGCTGGCCCTGGAGGGCGAGGCCGAGGTGCTGACGGCGGCCACACCCTGGCCCCGCTCGAACGCCGCGCCCGCGGCAAGCGTCGATCCGGGCTCGGCCGATCGTCCCGACCTGCAGGCAGCGCGGGCCCAGCAATCTGCTGCCGAAGCTCGCACACGGCTCGCACGCAGCCTGCAGACCCGCGATGTGAGCGTCGGCCTGCAGCTCGAGCGCTATGCGCCACAGGCCGGCTACGGCTGGCTCTACGGCGCCTATGTCTCCTTCCCGATTTTCGCCTTTCACCGTCATGAGGGCGAAATCGCCCGCGCCGAAGCCGACCTCGATGTGGCCAGCGCCGAACGACGCCGCATCGAGCAGCGTGCGCGCGCCAACCAGCAACGTCTTGCGCAGGCCCGCTGGCTGGCCCGCGAACGCCGCGAGCGCATCGAAAACGACGCCCTGCCCCTGGCCGAGAAGGTCGCTGCCAGCGCGGACCTGGCCTACCGCCGCGGCGCAGGTTCGGTCCTCGAACTGCTCGATGCCCTGCGTCAGCTGCGGGCGCTGCAGCTCGAAGCACTCAGTGCGCGTCTGGACGAAGACCGTGCCGACGCAGCCAGCCGCGCCGAGATGCTGACCGCCAGTGCCGCCGACGACCCGATCTTCGGTGAGTCGCTGCGCCTGCGCCCCACCGAATTCTGAGTGCCGATCGCCCCACCGGACATGCCGATGATCTTCTCGCCTGCCTGTGTCGAATACAGGTCCGCCCCCGCGCGTGCCGTGGCCGCCGCCCTGTTCGCCCTGTGCGCTGCGGCCTGCACGCCGGAGCCGCCGCCCAAGCCGCCGGCTGCCGGACCGACCATTTCCGGCACCACCATCCGCTTTGCAGGCCGCCCCGAAGGCATCCGCACCGAAGCGCCCATGGACGCCGGCACCACCGCGCTCACCCTTCCCGGGCGCCTGGCCTGGGATGAAGACCGTACGGTACGCATCCAGTCGCCCTTCACCGGCCGGGTGCTCAGGCCGCTGGTGCAGGTCGGCGATACCGTCAAGGCCGGGCAGCCGCTGGCCGAACTGGCCTCGTCCGAATTCGGCCAGACCGTGGCGGACACTCGACGGGCCGACACCGACCTGAAGCTCGCCGAGGACAGCCTCGCCCGCCAGCGCGAGCTGCATGAGGCCGGCATCACACCGCTCAAGGAGTTGCGCGCGGCCGAGGCCGAACACAGCCGTGCCGACATCGAAGCCCAGCGTGCGCGCACACGCCTGCGCCAGGCCGGCACCGCCGGCGGGCCCAACTACACCCTGCGCGCACCGATCGCCGGCGTCGTCGTCGAACGCTCGATCAACCCCGGCCAGGAATTGCGGGCCGACCATGACAGCACGCTGTTCGTGGTGACCGACCCCAGCCGACTGTGGGCCTGGCTCGATGCACCCGAGCGGGCCATGCCGCAACTGGCCACGCTCAAGGCGGGCACAGCGCTCAAGATCAACAGTGCGGCCTGGGGCGAGCGCAGCTTCGACGGTCAACTGCTGCGCAAGGAAGATTCGATCGACCCGGAGTTGCGCACCTTCCGGCTGCGCGGCACGGTGGCCAACCCCGAGCGCCTGCTGAAGGCGGGCATGTTCGTCACCGCCACCTTTCCGGTGCAACCGGACAGCGCCGGGCAGCTGGTCGAGCATGTGCCCTTGTCGGCCGTGCTGCTGATGGACGGGCGCCGCCATGTGTTCGTGCAGGACACCGACTCGAGCTTCACGCGCATCGAGGTCAAGGTGCTCGCCGAACAGGCGGGACGCGCCTCGGTGCTGGGCTTGCAGCCTGGGCAGAAGGTGGTCACCGAAGGCAACCTCTATCTGCAGCAGATCCTGGGGCGCCATGGCGACACGGGCAAGGCCCGCGCAACGCCCGCCGAAGGCACGAAATGATTCGCCGGATCGTCCATTTTGCCCTGCATCAGCCGCTGCTGGTGGTGTTCGCGCTGCTGGTCTTCATCGGCGGCGGCGTGGTGGCCTTCAAGAACCTGCCGATCGAGGCCTTTCCTGATGTCTCCGACACCCAGGTCACCGTGATCGCGCTGTATCCAGGCCGCGCCGCCGAGGAAGTCGAGCGGCAGGTGACCTTGCCGATCGAGGTGGCCTTGTCCGGCGTGCCCGATTCGGTACGGCTCTTTTCGCACACGCAGTTCGGCCTGTCGTTCACGGTCATCACCTTCAATGACCGTCCCAATGACCAGCTCGCGCGGCAGCGGGTCAACGAACGGCTGCAAGGCCTCGGCCTGCCTCAATCGGTCGAGCTGCGCATTCAGCCGCCGCAGACAGCAATCGGCGAGATCTTCCGCTTCCGCTTGCGCGGCGACGGCTTCACGCCCCAGCAGCTGCGCACCCTGCAGGACTGGGTGGTCGAGAAGCAGCTGCGCAAGGTGCCGGGCGTGGCCGATCTGGTCACCATGGGCGGCACGATCAAGCAGTACGAAGTCAACCCGGACATGGCGCGACTGCGCGACTACGGGCTGTCGATCGGCGAACTCTTCGCTGCCGTGCAGCGAGCCAATGCCAACGCCGGCGGCGGCGCAGTCACGCATGGTTCACAGCAGTTCCTGATCCGCTCGATCGGTGAACTGCGCAGCTCGGCGGACATCGCCAACGTGATGGTCACCGTGCACAAGGGCGTGCCGGTGCTGGTGAAGGATGTCGCCGAGGTGCGAGTGGGCGGCGCACCCGCCCAGGGGCTGGTCGGCCAGTCGCTGGAGGGCCGTGACGACGACGACATCGTCAACGGCATCGTGGTGATGCGCAAGGGCGAGAACCCCTCGCGCGTGCTGGCCGGCATCAAGGAAAGAATCGAGCAGATCAATGCCAATCAGCTGCCGCGCGGCGTGTCCATCGTGCCGTACTACGACCGCTCCTGGCTGATCGACAAGACCCTGCACACCGTCTTCGGCAACCTGATCGAAGGCGCGGTGCTGGTCGGCCTGGTGCTGATCCTGTTCCTCACCAATGTGCGCGCGGCGCTGATCGTGGCCGCCATCATTCCCCTGTCCCTGCTGGCCACGTTCCTGGGCCTGACCGCGGTGGGCATTCCGGCCAATCTGCTGTCGCTGGGCGCCATGGACTTCGGGATCATCGTGGACGGTGCGGTGATCGTCGTGGAGAACATTTTCCGGCGACTGGGCCAGTTGCCCGAGGACGACGTGCGCGATGCGCAGGTGCGCCGCGACACGGTGCTGTCGGCGACGGTCGAGGTGGGTCGCCCGACGCTCTTTTCGATGCTGATCATCATCGTCGCGCACATCCCGATCTTCACGCTGCAACGCCACGAGGGCCGCATCTTCTCGCCCATGGCCTGGACGGTGAGCTCGGCGCTGGTCGGCTCGCTGGTGCTGTCGCTCACGCTGGTGCCGCTGGCCTGCGCCTGGTTCCTGCGCAAGGTGCCGCACGACGACAACCTGATCGTGCGCTTCTTCAAGGCCCGCTATGCAAGCGTGCTGGACTGGGCGCTGGCGCGCCGCGGCATCGTGGTGGCAATCGCCCTGGCGGCACTGGGTGCAGCCGGCGTGGTGGGCTCCAGGCTGGGCAGCGAGTTCCTGCCCGAACTCAATGAAGGGTCGATCTGGGTCAACGTGACCCTGGCCCCGTCGGTGGCGCCCGCTCGGGCCCAGCAAGCGGCGCAGGAAGTCCGCCATGCCCTGACCCGGGTGCCGGAGGTGGCCTCGGTGATCTCCAAGGTGGGGCGCCCCGATGACGGCACCGATCCGAAGATCTTCAACTCGGCCGAGTTCTTCGTCGAGATGAAGCCCGAGCGGGACTGGCGCCCCGGGCATGACAAGCATCAGCTGATCCGCGAGATGGATGCCGAGATCGCCAGGCTGCCGGGTCTGGAGCCCAGCTTTTCGCAGCCGATTCGCGACAACGTGCTGGAGAGCATCTCGCAGATCGACGGTCAGATCGTGATCAAGATCCAGGGCGACGACTTCGACACCATCAAGCAGATCGCCCGGCAGATTCGCGCGCGCATCGCCGGCGTGGCCGGTGTGACGCGCAGCTTCGTCGACCGCGACGGACGTCTGCCGCAGTACCGCATCGACTTCGACCGCGTGACCGCAGCCCGTTACGGCATCAATGTGGCCGACCTGCAGGAGACTATCGAGGCGGCACTCGCCGGCAAGGCCGCCACCGAGCTATGGGAAGGCGAGCGACACTTCTCGGTGGTCGTGCGCCTGAGACCGGAACAGCGCGAACTCGCCGGGCTGTCCGACCTGCTGGTGTCGGATGCCCACGGCAAGCAGATTCCGCTGTCGCAGCTGGCCACCTTCAAGATGACCGAAGGCGCGATGAACATCTCGCGCGAGAACGGTCAGCGCGTGGCCGCCATCGGCGTGTTCATCCGCGACCGGGACATGGGCAGCGTGGTGGCCGACATGCAAAAGCTGATCGACGCCGAGGTGAAACTGCCGATCGGCTACAGCATCGCGTGGTCCGGCGAATTCGAGAACCAGCAGCGCGCCATGGCTCGGCTGTCCTGGGTGATTCCGCTGTCCATCCTGCTGATCTTCCTGCTGCTCTTCGATGCCTTCGGCTCGCTGGCCAGTGCCGCGCTGATCATCGCCAATATTCCGCTGGCCATGATTGGCGGGATCGTGGCCCTTGGCCTGACCGGCATTCCCCTGTCGGTGTCGGCTGCCATCGGATTCATCGCGCTGTTCGGCCAGGCGGTGCTCAATGGCGTGGTGATGGTGTCCGACTTCAATGCGCGGGCAGCCGGCCTGACTGAATTCGAGGCGATCCGGCAGGCGGTGCGCGAAGGGGCGCTGCAGCGCCTGCGCACGGTCATGATGACCGCGCTGCTGGCCATGCTGGGGCTGCTGCCGATGGCACTGTCACGCGGCATCGGTGCCGAAACCCAGCGGCCGCTGGCCATCGTGGTGATCGGCGGGCTGGTGAGCGCCACGCTGCTCACCCTGGTGCTGCTGCCGGTGCTCTACGTGATGATCGCGCGACGCTGGCCGAAGTCATTGGCCTCTGAAGATGCGGTGGCGATGCACTGAAGCCGGCCGCGAGCAGTCAGCCCGGGTCCACCTTCCCCCGCAGCGCCTTCACCTTCCCGCGGGAGACCTTTTCATCGACCCGCTTGCGCTGCGAGCTCTTCGTGGGTCGGGTGGCACGCCGCTCGATGGGCACCACTGCCGCCGCGTCGACCATCGCCTGCAGGCGGGCAATCGCATCGTCGCGATTCTTTTCCAGGCTGCGAAAGCGCTGGGCCTTGATGACCACCACGCCTTCGTCGCTGATGCGAGTGTCCTTGCGCGCCAGCAGGCGCGCTTTCACCTCCTCGGGCAGCGACGAGGCCGGCACGTCATAGCGCAGGTGAATCGCGTTGGAGACCTTGTTGACGTTCTGGCCGCCCGCGCCCTGCGCGCGGATCGCGGTCAGCTCGATCTCGTCCTCGCGCAGGGTGGGGCTCATGGCGTCTGGGGCGTCAGGGCGTCAGTCGATC
>JBILSK010000044.1:0-9020 GCA_044372165.1 Burkholderiaceae bacterium
CGACTCCTGGGTCAGGCAATGCAAGATTGGGACGAGCGGTCTCGGGCTTCGATGACCCTGTGCCGCGACTCGGGGCAGTGTGCCGACCCTGTGCAGGGTCAGTACACGATGGTATCAGCGCATCGACGCCACAACGCACATGGGCTCAGACGCGGCGGGCGAGTTCGGCGGCCTTGCCGATATAGGACGCGGGGGTCATCGCCCGCAGACGCAGGCGTTCGGCCGGCGGAATGGGCAACTGGTCGACAAAGGCTGCCAGCGCCTCGGAGGTGATGCCCTTGCCACGCGTGAGCTCTTTCAGCTGCTCGTAGGGATTGGGCACGCCGTAGCGCCGCATCACGGTCTGCACCGGTTCGGCCAGCACTTCCCAGCAGGCGTCCAGATCCTCGGCCAAGCGCTTCGGCTCGACTTCCAGCTTGTCCAGACCGCGCAGGCAGGCATCCCAGGCGAGCAGTGCGTGGCCGAAGGCCACTCCGACATTGCGCAGCACAGTCGAATCGGTGAGATCGCGCTGCCAGCGAGAAATCGGCAGCTTGTCGGCAAGGTGGCGCAGCAGGGCATTGGCGATACCCAGATTGCCCTCCGAATTTTCGAAGTCGATCGGGTTGACCTTGTGCGGCATGGTCGAGGAACCGATCTCGCCGGCCTTCAGTCGCTGCCGGAAGTAGCCCAGGGACACATAGCCCCAGATGTCGCGGTCCAGGTCAAGCAGGATGGTGTTGACACGGGCCACGGCATCAAAGAGCTCCGCCATCCAGTCATGTGGCTCGATCTGTATGGTCCAGGGATTGAAGCTCAGGCCCAGCGGCCCTTCGACCACGCCCCTGGAAAACGCTTCCCAATCGACATCCGGATACGCGGACAGATGCGCGTTGTAATTGCCCACCGCACCGTTCATCTTGGCGCGCGGTCGCACCGCCGCCAGCTGTTCGCGGGCGATCTTCAGGCGCGCCACCACATTGGCCAGTTCCTTGCCGAGCGTGGTCGGCGATGCCGGCTGCCCGTGCGTGCGCGAGAGCATCGGCAGCTCGGCCTGCGCGTGGGCCATCTTGCGCAAGGCGGCGATGACCGAATCGAGCACCGGCAGAAGCACCTCGTCACGGGCTGCGCCCAGCATCAGCGCATGCGAGGTGTTGTTGATGTCCTCGGAGGTGCAGGCGAAATGGATGAACTCGGCCGCGGCCTCCAGTTCAGCGTCGCCCTTGACCTGCTCCTTGAGGAAGTACTCGACCGCCTTCACATCGTGATTGGTCACTGCTTCGATCGCCTTGACCCGCTGGGCCCCCGTCGCATCGAAGTCCGTCACGATCGCCCGCAGCCGGCCGCGCGCACGTTCTGAAAATCGCGCCAGCTCGGGCAGGCCGAGGTCAGACAGCGCGATCAGCCACTCGATTTCAACGCGAATTCGGTGTCGCACGAAGGCCGCCTCGGACAGCAGGGGGCGCAGTGCGGCCACCTTGCCGGCATAGCGGCCATCGAGGGGGGACAGGGCGTCGAGGGCAAACGCCTCCCGGGCGGATGGGGTGGGGTCAGAGGGTTTCATGGGGCGGGATGATAGCGCCCGCGAGCTTTGAGCTATATTGAGGCCTGCCCCCTCCCGAGAGTTCCCTGAAGATGAAGCTGATCGGCTCCGACGGCAGCCCCTATGTCCGCAAGGTTCGCGTGGTGCTCGCCGAGAAGAAGATCGACTACCAGTTTGTCCGCGAGGACGTGTGGTCACCCACCTCGGCCATCGCCCAGGCCAACCCGCTCGGCAAGGTCCCGGCTCTGGTGACCGATGACGGCGCAGCGGTGTTCGATTCCCGGGTCATCGTCGAGTATCTCGACACCGTCACGCCCATCCACCGCCTGATTCCACCCACCGGCCGCTCGCGCGTCGAGGTGCGGTGCTGGGAAGCCCTCGCCGATGGTCTGCTCGATGCCGCCATCCTGGCCCGGCTCGAAGTCTCGCAGCGCCCCGAGGCGATGCGCAGCCAGGCCTGGATAGACCGGCAGATGGGCAAGATCGACGCCGCACTGGTCGCGATGTCCGATGGCCTCGGCGACAAGGCCTACTGCAGCGAAGGCAAGTATTCGCTGGCCGACATCGCTGTCGGTTGCGCGCTGGGTTACCTCGATTTCCGCTTTCCGAACCTGGATTGGCGCAGCCGTCACGACAACCTCGTGCGCCACGCCACCAAGCTGTTCGCGCGTCAATCCTTCATCGACACCGCGCCGCCCACGGCCTGAGTCGACGCAATCACCCCGCCGCCCAGGCAGACCTCGCCGTCATACAGCACGGCCGACTGGCCGGGCGTTACCGCCCATTGCGGGTGCTCGAACCCCAGCTCGAATTCGTCTGGCCGGCCGGCCTGCAGATGCAGCACGCAGGGCGAATCGGCCTGCCGATACCGCGTCTTGGCGGTCAGCGCCGGCGCGTTGCGGCCGGCCACCGCGGGCGGTGCGCCTGCGATCCAGTGGGCATCCTGGGCATGCAGCTGCGGGGCCAGCAGCCAGGGATGATCATGGCCCTGCACGACATGCAGGACATTGCGCGCCATGTCCTTGCGGGCGACATACCAGGCTTCGCCAGAACCCGATTTCTGCCCGCCCACGCCTATCCCCTTGCGCTGGCCCAGGGTGTAGAAGGCCAGTCCGACATGCTCGCCAACCCGGCGCCCGGTGTCGGTGAGGATGGGACCGGGCTGGGTGGGCAGGTAGCGGTTGAGAAAATCCCGAAAGGGGCGCTCGCCGATGAAGCAGATGCCGGTCGAGTCCTTCTTGGCATGATTGGGCAACCCGATGCGCCGGGCAATCTCGCGCACCTCGCTCTTGGGCAGCTCGCCCACAGGAAACAGGGTGCGAGCCAGCTGCGCCTGGTTCAGGCGATGCAGGAAGTAGCTCTGGTCCTTGGTTGGATCCAGGCCTCGCAACAATTCGTGCCGCAGCCCGCCCTCGGCGGTGGGGTCGGTCACGGTGCGCAGCCGCGCGTAATGCCCGGTCGCGATGCGCTCGGCCCCCATGCGCATCGCGTGGTCCAGGAACGCCTTGAACTTGATCTCGGCATTGCACAGCACATCCGGGTTCGGTGTGCGACCCGCGGAATACTCGCGCAGGAACTCGGCGAAAACGCGATCACGGTATTCCGCCGCGAAGTTGACCGCCTCCAGGTCGATGCCCAGCACATCGGCCACGCTGGCCGCATCGATCCAGTCCTGGCGCGTCGAGCAGTACTCGGAGTCGTCGTCATCCTCCCAGTTCTTCATGAACAGGCCGATCACCTCCCAGCCCTGCTCCTTGAGCAGCCAGGCCGAGACCGCGGAGTCGACCCCGCCGGACAGGCCGACCACCACGCGGCGCGCGGCACTCATGGCTCGGACTGCGACGGGTCACCCGCGGCACGCAGTGTTGCGGCGGGCGCCGCAGCGATCGGTGCGGCCAGCGCACTGGGATGGGTCCAGATCAGGTCAAGGGGAAAGCGCCGCCCGGCCTGCCAGTCCAGCACGGTACGCGCCACCAGCGGGCTGCGGTGCCGGTCGGCGGCAGCGAGAATGGCCTGCGGCGACATCCAGAGCGCGCGCACGATGCCCGTATCCAGCGCACGGGCGGGGTCATGGGCGAGGGCACGGCACACGAAGACATGACGCAGGTAGGTGACGTCGGTGCCCGACGCGGCGTGCGCGTAGCGCGACATGTACACCCCTTGCAAGGCCACCGGTTCGACGGTCCAGCCGGTTTCCTCGAGGGCCTCGCGCACGGCAGCCTGCTGCAGGGTCTCGCCCTGATCGAGATGCCCCGCGGGCTGGTTGAGTCGCACACCTTCTGGCGTGTGCTCCTCGATCATCAGCAACTCGCCGTCGCGTTCGATGAGCGCGGCAACAGTGGTATTCGGCTTCCAGTAGTCCATTCCGGATTTTAGCCGACGACCGAAGCTGCCCTCAGTTTGGGTTACGCTTGCGACTTCCAACCAACCGTGCGGAGCCTGGACGATGAAGATCGGAGTGCCGGCAGAAACCCGAGCCGGCGAGACACGCGTCGCTGCAACGCCCGAAACCGTCAAGAAACTGGTGTCGGCCGGGCATGAGGTGCTGGTGCAGACCGGTGCCGGTACGGCGGCCAGCGTCCCCGACTCGGCCTACGAGGCCGCAGGCGCTCGTATCGTCGATGCGAGCGCCGCCTTTGGTGCCGACCTGGTGCTCACGGTACGTCGGCCCGCACCGGCGGAACTGACCCTGATGCGTCCCGGCACGGCGCTCGTCGGCATGCTCGAGCCCTTTGACCGCGGCGGACTGGATCAGCTCGCTGGCGCCGGCACGGTCGCGTTTGCGCTCGAAGCGGCGCCGCGCACCACCCGCGCACAGAGCATGGATGTGCTGTCCTCGCAGGCGAATATTGCCGGCTACAAGGCCGTGATGGTGGCGGCCAACACCTACCAGCGTTTCATGCCGATGCTGATGACGGCTGCCGGCACCGTGAAGGCGGCGCGCGTGGTGATCCTGGGCGTGGGCGTGGCCGGCCTGCAGGCGATTGCCACCGCCAAGCGACTCGGCGCAGTCATTGAAGCCTCGGATGTCCGCCCTCCGGTCAAGGAGCAGGTCGAGTCCCTGGGCGCGAAATTCATCGACGTGCCCTACGAGACCGACGAGGAGCGCGAGATCGCAAAAGGCGCAGGCGGCTATGCACGACCGATGCCCGAGAGCTGGATGAAGCGCCAGGCGGCTGCCGTGGCCGAACGCGTGCGGCAGGCCGATATCGTGATCACGACCGCGCTCATCCCGGGGCGCAAGGCACCGGTACTGGTCACCGAAGACATGGTGCGCTCGATGAAGCCCGGCTCGGTCATCGTCGACATGGCGGTCGACCAGGGCGGCAATTGCCCACTGTCCGAATCTGGCAAGACCGTGATCCGGCATGGCGTGCACATCGTGGGTGAGGGCAATCTGCCGGCACAGGTGGCCGCCGATGCCTCGGCGCTCTATGCCCGCAACGTGTTCGATTTCCTCAAGCTGGTGATCGACGCGGAAGGCCGCTTGAAGGTCGACCTGGACGACGACATCGTCAAGGCCTGCCTGGTCACTCGTGACGGCCAGGTTCTGCGCACCTGAGAAAGACCCTTTCGCCCATCGGGCAAGGACATCATGGAAGCCATCAATCCCACCGTCGTCAATCTGATCGTCTTCGTGCTGGCCATCTATGTCGGCTATCACGTGGTCTGGAATGTCACGCCCGCCCTGCACACGCCGCTGATGGCCGTGACCAATGCGGTCTCGGCCATCATCATCGTCGGCGCGATGCTGGCCGCCGCACTCACCGAGACCACGCTGGGGCGCTTCATGGGCGTGGCCGCCGTGGCGCTGGCCGCGGTCAATGTCTTCGGCGGATTCCTCGTGACCCGCCGCATGCTCGAGATGTTCAGAAAGAAGGACAAATCGCCGCGTGCCGGCAAGGAGGCCGCGCAATGACCGTCCGTGCCTTCATCATCCTGCTGGCGATCACGGTTGTCGCCATCTGGGGCGCAGACCGCTTCGCACGCGACTTCGCTGCGCCCGGCCTCGAGCGCACCTTTGCTGTGCTGGCACTGGCTGCCATCGTCGTGGCACCCGCGGCCTGGCTGCTGGGTCGCCTTGGCTGGATCAACCCCGGGCGCATCGAATTCGGCTCCAAGCGCCAGACGCCCGGCACTGGAGGCGAAGCGTGAGCATGAACCTGATCGTCCTGCTGTATCTGGTCGCCTCGATCTGCTTCATCCAGGCCCTCAAGGGGCTGTCGCACCCGACCACCTCGATCCGCGGCAATCTCTTCGGCATGGCCGGCATGGCCCTGGCCGGGCTCACCACTGTCGCACTCATCTTCAAGATGAATGCGCAGGCCGCGCCCCTGGGCATGGCCTGGGTGCTGCTGGGCCTGCTGATCGGCGGCACCGCCGGTACGGTGATGGCGCGCCGGGTCGAGATGACCAAGATGCCCGAGCTGGTCGCCTTCATGCACAGCATGATCGGTCTGGCCGCCGTCGCGATCGCGATTGCGGCCGTGGCCGAGCCCTGGGCCTTCGGCATCACCGAGTATCCGCGCGAGTACCTGGTCGGCGTGAAGACAGCCGCCGGCCTGCTGGTGTTCGATGAACGGCTGCGCCCCCTGATCCCTGCCGGCAATCGACTGGAGCTGTTCCTGGGTGCGGCCATCGGCGCGATCACCTTCAGCGGCTCGGTGATCGCCTTCGGCAAGCTGTCCGGCAAGTATCGCTTCCGCCTGTTCCAGGGGGCGCCGGTGAGCTTCAAGGGCCAGCATATGCTGAACCTGGCGCTGGGCCTGGCCACGCTGGCCCTCGGCCTGGTATTCACCTTCACCGAGAGCTGGCCGGCCTTTTTCCTGATGCTGCTGCTCTCCTTCGTGCTGGGCGTGCTGATCATCATCCCGATCGGTGGCGCGGACATGCCGGTGGTGGTGTCCATGCTCAACAGCTACTCCGGCTGGGCAGCGGCCGGCATCGGCTTTTCGCTCAACAACAGCATGCTGATCATCGCCGGTTCGCTGGTGGGCAGCTCGGGCGCCATCCTGAGCTACATCATGTGCAAGGCGATGAACCGCTCATTCTTCAACGTGATCCTGGGAGGCTTCGGTGGCGAGGCCGCCAGCGCCACCGCCGGCACGCAGCAGCAGCGTCCGGTGAAGAGCGGCTCGGCCGAGGACGCCGCCTTCCTGATGAGCAATGCCGACTCAGTGATCATCGTGCCCGGCTACGGCCTGGCGGTGGCCCGGGCGCAGCATGCGCTCAAGGAGCTGACCGAAAAGCTGATCGAGCGTGGCGTGACCGTGAAATACGCGATCCACCCGGTGGCGGGCCGCATGCCGGGACACATGAACGTGCTCCTGGCCGAAGCCGAAGTGCCCTACGACCAGGTCTTCGAGATGGAGGACATCAACGCCGAGTTCGGTCAGGCCGATGTCGCGCTGATCCTGGGCGCCAATGACGTGGTCAATCCGGCGGCCAAGGACCCGAAATCGTCCATCGCCGGCATGCCCATCCTCGAGGCCTACAAGGCCAAGACCGTGATCGTGAACAAGCGCAGCATGGCCTCGGGTTACGCCGGCCTGGACAACGAGCTCTTCTACATGGACAAGACCATGATGGTCTTCGGCGATGCAAAGAAGGTGGTCGAGGACATGGTCAAGGGGGTGGAGTGACGTGACGCAGCGCGAGATCGGCCCGCAGGAATCGGAGTCTCTGCGCAAAGTCTGCCAATTCGACTACCTGCTGCACATCTTCGGCGCGCTGCTGTCCGCCGGTCTGCTGTCGGTCATTGCGCTGATCGTGAATTACGTCAAGCGCGACAGCGCGCGCGGCACGATGTACGAAAGTCACATGAGCTGGATGATCCGGACCTTCTGGTGGACGCTGGCCTGGATGGTGCTGATCGCGATTCCCGCCGGCCTGCTGACCGTGGCGTCATTCGGTCTGCTGAGTTTTCTGTTCGCCCTGCCCTGGCTGTGGTTCCTGTACCGGATGATCAAGGGCCTGCTGCGCCTGAACGACGGTCTGCCCATGCCCATGCCTGCCCGATGACTTCACCGAGACCCTGCCATGCCCGCGCATGACCCCACCGACACCGGCCGGCGAGTGGCCATTGCCCGACTGGGCGCGCTAGCCGGCCTGGGCGCGCTGAGCGCCTGTGCGGGGCCCTCCAACACCGTCCCGGCCCCTGCAGGGTCGGAGCCGCTGAACATTCGCGCCCCACGGGTCGGCGACCGCTGGCGCTACGCGCGCCTGAACCTCTACAACGCGAACCGACTGGGCGAACTGCGTGCCGAGGTGGTGGGTGTGTCCCCGAGAATCAGGGTCCGCGTCGATCAGGGCGACGGACGTTCGCTGGAAGAGCTCTACAGCGAAGCCTGGGTCGTGGCGGTAGACGCCCTGTACGGCGCCCCGCTCACCTTCGAGACGCCGGTGCCGGTGATCCCGCAGGCGGCACGCACGGGCGTGTCGATCGAGACCGGTTCGTTCTATCGCATGCCGGGCTGGCCGACGGCGCTCAGGTGGAGCCAGCGACTGAAGGTCGTGGGGTGGGAACGCGTTCAGGTTCCCGCGGGGAGCTTCGAGGCGCTGCGGGTCGACCGCTACATCGCGCTGGCTCACCCGGATCCCTTCAAATTCAATCCCCTGCGCACGGACACCGCCTGGTTCTCACCCGAGGTGGGTCGGTGGGTTGCTCGCGAGTGGAAGGGAGAGTGGAGCGACGGCGGCCCGAATGAGCAGAAGGGCCGCTCCAGAGAAGGCTGGGAGCGCTACGAGTTGCTCGATTACTCGCTGGTTGCAGGCTGATTCAAGCCCGCTGGCCGGGACCGCTTCCGGCCGGACGGTGGATCAGGAACCCACCGCCTGATTGCGGGGGGATGCCTTGGACAGCGATGCGCCCGCCGGCACCGCGTGCACGCTGACGGCCTGGACAGCGGTTGCGGCTGGGATCAAGGCCGGGTCTTCGGTCTGGGCGGCGTGTTCACGCAAACGCTGCAGCCCTGCGACTGAGGCGATCAGACACTCGACAACGGCCACCCACATCGGGCCGTCGATCGCTTCGCCGAGCACCAGCGCGGCGTGAACGATCAGTGCACAGGGCAATGCAATGGAGAGCCATGAAAAAGAATGCGACCCGGTGTCAGCAGACACCTTGGCGGTCGATGTGGCGCGACCGTCGTGCTTCGCCGGAACGAGTGTGATCATCAGGCAATCCGAGAACTAGAGCGAAAAAAATTTTATCAGCAAAGCCTGATCGACAGTGTGAAAAAACGCACTTTTCGCTGAATTGTCCGGTCTGCCTAATCCTTTTCGGGCACACGCGACCGCTTCACTAAGCAGGCTGCCTCGACAAGCGGTCGCCCTTGTCGGCGCGATCATCGTCTGCCTGCCGCATACCGAGCGCCGTGACCCCGAATGCGGCGATGAAGGTCAGTGCCATGCCCAGCGTGGCATCCCGAAACGGCGCATTGAACAGTGCCGTGATCCCCAGCGACATCGTGAAGAGCCACCCGATGCCGCCCAGCAG
>JBILSK010000508.1:0-2703 GCA_044372165.1 Burkholderiaceae bacterium
ATCGACCACCACGGTGTCGAACAGCCAGTGGCCCTGGGGCACGATGCCCGCCGCCTCGCGCTCGAGCCGCTCGAAACCGTCGGGTCCGGACAGATCCACCGTTCGGCCGGCATCGCGCAGCAGCCGCTGGCACAGGGTGTGAAAGGTGCAGACCTCGCCGCCTTCGGGCGCGATCGCGCTGAAGTGATCGGCCATCGGCCGGTTGTAGCAGACATACAGCGGCCGGCTGCCCCGGCTCACCGCCGCACGAAACTCGGCCAGCGCCAGCTGCGTCTTGCCGGCACCGGCGGTTGCTTCCACATGCAGCCGAAAGGGCGTGAAATCGAGCTGGCGCGCCCAGTGCGCGAGCCCCCCGGAGATGCGCGTGACCATCGCCTCGGCGCGACCCACCAACGCACTGACGTCGGTCTCGAGTTCGATCACGTCGCGAAAGAAACGATCGACCTGATGCGCCACGGAAGTCGCCGCCGACGGACCGGCGGGCAGGCAGTCGCGGATGATCGGAATCAGCCGATCCCGGTGGCGGGCATCGACGATGCGGTCTGCAGACAAGCCAGCGCTTTCGACCCGTCGCACCGAGTAGTCGGGGCAGAACAGCAGGTAATCAACCGTGACCTGCTCGCAACCCGGTCGCCGCGCGAGCTTGTCGCGCAGCACGCTCACCGTGCGAGCCATCTGCAACGCGACATTGACCACGCGGCCACGCTCGCGCTTGAGCAGCCCGTCGCGGCCCTCTTCGAAGAAGCCGGTCTTCTGCGCCACCAGCAGCACGCCGCCGGCACGGTTGACGATCACGAAGTCGACCTCGCCGTACACCGAGAAGCCGCGTTCCACCGTCGTCCAGTGCACGGCGTGATAGACCGTGTACTCGTCCGGCAGGCCGTGGGAAAACAGCTCCAGGGTTTCGTGGTGACGCTGGGCAGCAGCGGTGACCGCAGCGGCAGCGCTGCTGGAGAACTCACGCCAACCGTCGGGAACGATGCGGGCCATCGCCGGATTCTATCGCTGAGCGCCAGCGGTCTATGATTCCCGCACCCAGGCCTGCGCCAGTCAGGCCGGTCGATCAGGAGACCCCATGTCATCGCATCCCACCCCGACGCGACACGGCCGGCCGGCCGTCGCCCACGCCCACGCCCGTCGCCGCGCGCTGCGCGCCGCCGCCGCACTCGGCAGCTTCGCTGCACTTCCTTCGGCGCGTGCCCAGGCTTTTCCCTCGCGCAGCGTGAAGATCGTCGTCCCTCATGCCGCCGGCGGCAATTCCGACGCCTTCGGCCGCATCCTCGCGCAGCGCCTGTCGGAGCGACTCGGCCAGCCGGTCGTGGTCGAAAACCGCACCGGGGCCGGTGGCACCATCGCCTGCGCCAGCGTCGCCCGCGCAGCGCCCGATGGCTACACCCTGGTGGTGGCCGACACCGGCACCCACGCGATCGCGCCGCAGCTCTACGGTACTCGCCTGCAGTACGACGTCTTTCGCGACTTCACGCCGATCTCGCTTGCCGCCACCTTTCCCACCGTGCTGCTGCTGCATCCCTCGGTGCCCGCGCGCACGCCGCAGGAGTTCGTGGCGCTGGTGAAATCGCAACCCGGCAAGCTCACCTATTCCTCGGCCGGCACCGGCAATGGCTCGCACCTGGCGCAGGATGTGTTCCGCCATGCAGCGGGTGGCCTGGACATGATCCACGTGCCCTACAAGGGCGGCGCGCCGGCCATCCAGGCTCTGATTGCCGGCGAAGTGCAGATGACCGCGGTCAGCGTGAACACGTCACTGCCGCACATCCGCTCGGGACGTGCCCGCGCGCTGGCGCTGGCCTCGTCCAAGCGCTCGCCCGCATTGCCCGATCTGGCGACACTCGCCGAATCGGGCATCGCCAATGCCGAGGCCGACAACTGGCTCGCGGTGCTGGCGCCGGCCGGCCTGCCAGCCGAGGTGGCCGATCGCCTCACGCGCGAAGTCAACGCGACGCTGTTGCTGCCCGAGGTGCGGGACAAGCTTGCCGCCATTGGCCTGGAAGTCGTGGCCGGCAATGCCCAGGCCTATGCGCCCTTGCTGAAAAAAGATGTCCTGAAGTGGACCGAAGCGGTCAAACGCAGTGGAGCCGTCGCCGAATGAACACCCCCATGAATGCCCCCGTCACCCCCGCCGAACGCGGCAGCCTGCGCCGCACGCTGGAGTCCGGTCGATTCGTCGTCGCCCCCGGCGTCTTCGACATGTTTTCCGCGCGCCTCGCCGACCGTGCCGACTTCGCGGCGCTTTACATGACCGGCTATGGCATCTCCGGCTCGTATCTGGGCGTGGCCGACGCGGGCCTGGTCACCTTTCGCGACATGGTCGAGCGCGCCCGCACCATCGCGCAGGGCACCAGCAAGCCGCTGATCGCCGATGCAGATACCGGCTTCGGCGGCCTGCTCAATGTGCAACACACAGTGCGCGGCTACGAGGAGGCCGGCGTACAAGCTATCCAGATCGAGGATCAGGAGATGCCCAAGAAGTGCGGCCACACGCCCAACCGGCGCGTGGTGCCGCAGCGCGACGCGGTGCAACGCATCGAAGTCGCGGTGGACGCACGGCGCAGCCCGGATTTCCTGATCATCGCGCGCACCGACGCCCGCACAGCGCACGGGCTGGACGAAGCGATCGCGCGCGGCCAGGCGTTCGCGAAGGCAGGCGCCGACATCGTCTTCATCGAGTCGCCCGAATCCGAG
>JBILSK010000509.1:0-2702 GCA_044372165.1 Burkholderiaceae bacterium
GGTGGCGTCCCCAACGGCGTGTTCCGGACTGCCGACGGATGGATCTCGATTGCGGTCGTGCACGACCGGGAATTCGTCGCCCTGTGCGAGGCGCTGCAGGCGCCTGACATGGCGCGCGATCCGCGCTTTGCGGCAGTCGCCGGACGCTTCGAGAACGAGGCCGAACTGCGTGCGCTGCTGGTGCAGATCTTCCAGTCCAGGCCGACCGCGCACTGGCAGTCCAGGCTGGCGCAGGCCAACGTGATGCACGAGAAGGTCAACCGCTACGTGGACTTCCTGAAGGAGCCTCAGGTTACCGAGACGGCAGCCGTGGCCTGGCTGGAGCAGGCTGGCGTGCCTCGTCCGGTGCCGGTGGCGAATTTGCCCGGCATGGCAGCCTTCACGAGCGGCTCAGCGCTGGGCACCTCGCCGACCGTTGGCCAGCACACCCGTGATGTGCTGCTCGAGCACGGTTATTCGATGGACACGATCACCACGCTTGCCGCGCAAGGGGTAATCGGCCTGCCTCAGAATCGGTAGCCCAGGCCGATGGAAAAGCCGCTGACCTTGCCACCGTCCCTGTTGAAGTAGGACATCCAGTCGGCGGTGACATAGCCGCGTTCATTGAACGACCAGCTCACGCCCGCGCCCCAGGACAGGCTGGTGTCGCTGTCGCTGGTGAACGAGCCGGAGGTCGACAACTTCGACTCGACCCGCGCGAATCCGAGTCGTGCGAAGGCCTCGATCTGCGAGGTGATCGGGTAACGCGGCCGCGCGTACAGCCCGACGGCGTTCTGCAGTCGCAGTTCAGTATTGGGCACCGTGCGCCCGTTGATTTCGACGCTGTCGCCACTGATGCCCATCCCCACCATGCCTTCCAGCACCAGATGGCGGTGGAGGTCATAGCCGACAATCACGCGCCCGGCGTTGGGCGAGCTGCTGGTGTTTGTACTGCCATAGCCAGGGATGTACAGGCTCTGGTCGAAGTCGCCGAAGATGAAGGCGCCTTCGACTCGAAACTGTGCTTGCGCCGATACCGTGATGCACAGGGCGGCGGTGGCAAGCATCAATTTGATCGGCGACATCGTAGCGGCTCCCTTGGCATGCTCGCACCGCATTTGTCGTGTCGGTGCTGAGGTGCCATTAGCCGCCGAGATCACTGGTTCCGAGGCCACTCTCCGACGAGTGGTCGACGGGGGTGGGCGCATGGCCGCGCACTGTGCCAAGGGCGACACGGTTGCGGTCGGATGTCAGCCCGAGATTCAGCCTCGGCGGTCCATCGTTGCGGCAATCGAGTGCTCGATGGCGCGCAATTCATCGATGAAGGCTTCGCCCGCCGGCGACAGCATCCTGCTGCGCAGCCTGATGATCCCGTAGTTGGTGTGCAGTTTCGGCAGCCTGAACGGCAGCAAGACCAACTCGCCGCGGCGCAGGTCGGCGTCGATCAGCGCCTGCGGCGCGCCACTGATCACATCGCAGCAGCGCACGACTTCCTTGGCGGCATCCACCGAGTCGAAGCGCAGGGCCGGAAAAGAATCGCCGCTGCGCGGGTCCGTGACATAGGCGCCGGTGATGGGCGTGAGCTGCTCGGCAATGCGGATGGGCAGTCGAGGCCCTGCGATCGGGTAGGCCAGAACCTTCTCGGCGGTCAGGATGGGTTCGTCCAGCAAGGGATGCCCCGGTCGACAGTAGAGGACGATCGGGTGGCGCGGCAGCGGTTCGATCTCCAGACCGGAGATTCGATCGGCCAGCGCGATGTCCACGATGACCAGGTCGAGTTCGCGCTGCAACAGCGCGGTGATCAGTGCCCGGGGATCGATCACGTTCACGTTGATCCGCAACCCGGGGTGCTTGGCCATGAGCTGACCCGCCGCACGGCCCACGGACATCGCGGTCGGGTAGGGGCCGGCACCGATCGTGAGCGCGCCCACCTCCAGGCCTCTGAACAACTTGAGTTCGCGTTCGAGTTCAGCCGCCTCGTCCAGGAGCTTCTGCGCCCGGGCGAGCAAGGCCTCGCCGTAGTCGGTGGGTTCGACGCCCTTGGGCGTTCGATTGAAGAGCCGCTCGCCCAGCGTCGATTCCAGCCCCGCGATGCTGCGCGACAGGGCCGGTTGAGTGAGGTGCAGAGCTTCCGCCGCACGGGCGAAATTCTTGTGCAAGGCGAGCGCCACGACCTGTTGGAGGAGTCGGAGTTCGATCATGAGGGGCGATGGTAGTGTCGATTGCGGCTGCGCACCTTGATTCGATGGCGACATCTGCGGGACCGCGTTTCGGTAAATGTCCCATGTTCCTGCATCATCCGGGACTTTCCCGACCGAAGGTCTCGCGCATCCATGTCCTGGAAGGCCTTGCTCAGACAGCTCGACGTCTCCACCGGATCGACTGCCGCGCGATGCTGGGCGCTCGCTGCGCTGGCCGCGTTCATCTGGCTGTCCTGGCACAGGCGGCCGGAGGCCATGCTCGCCGTGTTGGCGGTCGTGATGCCCAATCCGGGCCACTGGGCCAAGGAACTGGCCGGGGTGCTCGAGCGTTTTCCGGCGGTGTGGTTGATCGGCCCCGTTCTGGTCATCGCGATCGGACTGGCGGCCGCCAACCCCATGCCGCCCGACGATCTGCTGCGCTACGTGGCTCAGTCGGCCTGGCCGCGCGGCTATGCGGACATGTACTTTGCAGCCAGCCTGCCGCCCTTCGAACAATATCCGGCCTTTGACGCACTGATGGAC
>JBILSK010000510.1:0-2699 GCA_044372165.1 Burkholderiaceae bacterium
CGTTTTGGCGGGCCGGCTCTATGTGAGCCCGCGCATTCGAGACATGATGCTGCGGGGCGTGGCGCGCACGAATACCGCCGACACCCGACACGGTGCCGCGGCCTTGTCGCGGGCCGAACTGATCGTCCTTGAATTGATCGGCGGCGGGGCCACCAGCAACGAGATTGCGGCCAAACTCAATCGCAGCGTCAAAACGGTCGATGCCCATCGCGCCAATATCAAGCGCAAGCTGGGTCTGGCCAACAACAATGCCTTGCTGCGTTACGCCATGCAATTTGTTCAGCAAAATCCTGTCGTGTAGACCGTTCGTCGGTTTCAGTGGGACGCATATCAGACTAGGCGATTTGCCTAACGTGTTCAGGGCCGCCAAGCGGGCATATCGAGGAATGCCCGGATAGGCACGGGGTCAATGCTTTCGTAGAGTTGGACCATCGGGCGACGGTGCTTGCCGGCGCAATCGAGAGTCCCACTTTTCTCACGAAGGCAGATCATGCGTACTCAATCACTCCTTGTTTCGCTCGCCGTGTCCTGCGGCGCACTGTGCAGCACGTCAGCCTTTGCCGTGGACCGTTCCGGCACGATGGCGGTCAGCGCCACTCTGGTAAAAGCCTGTGAGGTCCGTGGCACACCGACCTTGTCCTTTGGCAGCTTCGAGGCCCTGGCGAGCTCCGGGGTGCGCGAGGCAGTGAGCTCGGATTTCCAGGTGGCCTGCTCGGCCGATGCGACGCCCACGATCTTTTCCTCAACGCCTCGCGTGATGTCGGCGAGTGGTCGCAACGTGCCGTTCAGCATGGGGCTCAGCGCGGTCGCGGCCGCCGCCAACGCGTTGGGTACCAACGCGGCCACGGCCAATCCGCTGGTGATCACCCAGGACGGCACGCTGCAGGTTGTGCCGATCTATGCGCGCATCAACGCCGAGGACTACCAGGCCCAGGTCAGCGGCAGCTATACCGCCACGGTCAACATGACGGTCGTCTACTGAAACGTGTGTCAGTCGCTGCGATGCGTCCGAGTCCAAGCTGGGTCCTGAGGCGCGCGCTGGGGGTCGCAAGCATGTTGGCCGCGCTGGCGGCGCCTGCGTCGGCGTCGGCCTTGACGGTCTCGCCGGTGCAGGTCGATGTCACCCCGGCTCGTCGAGTGGTGACGATCACCTTGACCAACGAGGACGCCCGCGCCTACAGCTTTCAGGTCACGGTGCGGGCCTGGACGCTGGTCGACGGCGTCGATCGGTTTTCGGACTCCGACGATCTGCTGGTGGTGCCGCCCATTGCGGACATCCCCGCAGGCGGAAAGCAGGTGTTTCGCGTGACCACCCGCAAGCCCTTCGGTGACGAACGCTCCTATCGACTGGTGTTCGAGGACGTGACCGAATTGGCAGCCCCCCAGCCGGAAGGCATCACCTTGCGGATCAGCCATGACCTGCCGGTGTTTGTTTCGCCGGCCGGCAAGCTTGCAGCCAAACCGGTGCTGCAGGCCTGCGATCCGCCCGCACCGACCGGTGAAGGCTGCGTGCGCCTGGTCAATGAAGGCGAGCGCCGGCTTGAAGTGCGCTCGCTGGCCATCGTGACGGACAACGGCACCCAACCGGTGTCGACACGCGTGCGCGTGCTGGCGGGCGGCTGGCGACAGTGGCTGTTTCCCGTCCCGATCGGCGGGGTGCCCGTACGCATCGTCGCGGACACGGCAGACGGGCCGATCTCGGCCGACTGGCCGCTGCCCGCTCGATGACCGAGGGCGGGTTGATCCCGCCGACCTTCCTTGAAACCCCACGAATCAGGTTGTTGCGCGCGAGTGCGTCATCGCGCCTTCCAGTGCGCGCTGTGGGGGGCAGTCGGCCTGGTCCTGGGCATGGCCGTGGGTCCGGCGCAGGCACAGATCTCGACGGTCGGCACCGTGTCGGGACAGGGCGCGCCGCGAGCAAGGCAGCCTCCTCGACAGGAACCGTTACTGCTGGAAATCCAGGTCAACGATCGCCTGTTACCGGGAGTACACCATTGCCTGGTGCTGGCCGACGGGCGACTTCTCATGCCGGTCGAGGCCTGGAAGGACGCGCGTCTGGTGCAGCCCCAGGAAATGCTCGCGGTGGGCGAGGAGGGGCCTGGTCACGCACTGGAGGCTGCTTCGGGCCTGAGCTATCTGATCGACCGCAAACGTCTGCTGCTGATCATCACGGCACGACCTGAAGCTTTCACCGAAACCGTGGTGAGCATGTCCGGCACCCGCGCCGATCTGCCGAGTGCGGCGGCCACAGGGGCTTATCTGAACTACGACCTGTCGGCGCTGAGCTCGAGCAGCAACGCAACCGGAAACGTCACGGTCAGCAGGCAATTCGGCGCCTACCTTGAGGCAGTCGCGTTCAGCAGTGCGGGGTCGCTGGGAAGTGCCGTGGTGCTGCGCGGCGATGAACGGTCCAACGGCGCGCTGCGCACCGATACCTGGTGGCGTCGGGACATGCCGGGTCGCATGGAGACGCTCATGATCGGAGACACCTTGAGCGCCTCCAGTGGCTGGAGCCGACCGGTGCGCTTTGGCGGCATCCGATACGGGCGCGATTTCAGTCTCGCACCGGGCTATGTGACCTATCCGATGCCGTCGATCTCGGGGGCTGCCGCGCTGCCATCGACCGTGGACCTGCTGGTCAACAATCGGCGCCAGACCTCGACGGTGGTGCAGCCCGGTCCCTTCGAGCTCAGCAATGT
>JBILSK010000511.1:0-2691 GCA_044372165.1 Burkholderiaceae bacterium
GGCACGCGAGGCCGGCCCGCAGCAGCGGGCGCCAGACCTTGGCAGCGGTTGACAGAATCGTGGCCCGCGTGGATAACGCAGGCCACGATTCGACGCGGAGACACTTCATGAACATCCAACCGCTGGGGCCCGCCATCGGCGCCCTGGTCAGTGGCATCGAACTGGCCAAGCCGCTGACCGATCTGCAGCGCGACGGCCTGCTCGAGGCCCTGCTGAAGCATCACGTGATCTTCTTCGAGAATCAGCCGATCACGCCGTCCCAGCAGCGCGACCTCGCCGCACGCTTTGGCAGCCTGCACATCCATCCGATCTATCCGCATGTCGAAGACGTGCCGGAGATCATCGTGCTGGACACCAGCGCACAGAACATGCCGGACAACGACAACTGGCATACCGACGTCACCTTCATCGAAAACCCGCCCATGGGCGCGCTGCTGTCGGCCAAGCTGCTGCCGCCTTCCGGGGGCGACACGCTCTGGTGCAGCAATGTGGCGGCCTACGAGGCCTTGAGCGATCGCTTTCGCGACATGCTCTGCGGCCTCACTGCCGAGCACGACATGCTCAAGTCCTTCCCGGCCCACCGCTTCGCCCGCACGCCCGAGGAACGGGTGCGCTGGGAAGAGGCGCGCCTGAAGAATCCGCCGCTGACTCATCCGGTGATTCGCACGCATCCGGTAACCGGCAAGCGCGGCCTGTTCGTGAGCGAAGGCTTCACCACCCGCATCCTTGAACTGTCCGGCAAGGAAAGCGAGCACGTGCTGCGCATGCTGGTCGAGCACTGTGCCAAGCCGGAATTCACGGTGCGCTGGCGCTGGAAGGTGGGCGATTTCGCCTTCTGGGACAACCGGCTCACGCAGCACTACGCGACCGCCGACTACCTGCCGAACCGCCGCGTGATGCATCGCGCCACGGTTTTGGGCGACATACCCTTCTTTCGTGCCTGACACGGCTGCACGGGCGGGGTGACGCCGGTCACGCCCGCCCGCGTGGCGTATCGCGTGCGGCGCGCGGCGCGCAGCCCCCCGTTGTGGAGCCCCCCTCCCTGAGCATGCGGGTCTTGGGGCAGTGGCACGCAATCTGCTAATCCCATTCCGACCACAGCATCGGATGGGAGCAGATCGTGAATCCTGTGAAACTTTTCATCATTGGCATGGCGGCCGCGATGGTCCTCATGTGGGCCGGCCCCATCGTGCTCGAGCTGCTGCAGGACATGCGCACCTGGCCGCTGATGGCGGCCCTGGTGGCCCTGGGCGCCTTGTGGCTGCGCGGCAGCCCGGACGATGAGCGCGAAGAGCGGGTGGCGTCCGGGCACGCTCGACGCCGCCCGGTCGACAGCGCCACGGCACGTCTGCGGGCCCAGCGCGCCCGCCTGCGCTGAAGGCTGCGGGCGAGATAGCCACGGACCGATAAAGGACATTCCGCAGACTTTGCTTATCCGTTTTTCTTGTTTGTCGGGTGCAACCCAGGCGATCAGGATGCGATCCTCACCGCGTCGACGGCACAACCGTCGACGCGGTGTTCTCCAGCCCGCCATCCGAGATCGCCGCATCATGACTGCTGCTTCCATCGCACGCGCTGCCGCACCGGCCGCTGCCCCTCGCCGCCTGACCACTGCCCTTGCGACGCTTGTCCTGGGCGCCCTGTTCACCGTGGGCTGCCTGCCCGCCGCGCAGGCCGACACCTGGCCGTCACGCCCGCTCAGGCTGGTCGTTCCCTTCCCACCGGGGGGTGCAGCCGACGCCATCGGACGCCTGACGGCGGCACGACTCTCGGACCGCCTGGGCAAGCAAGTGATCGTCGAGAACAAGCCGGGTGGCGGCACCATCATCGCGGCGCAGGCCGTGGCGCAAAGCGCACCCGACGGCTACACGTTGTCGCTGGCCACCACCGGCCAACTGGCGATCAATCCGCACCTGCATGCCAAGCTGCCCTATGACCCGGTGAAGAGCTTCACCCCGGTCGCGCTGATCGCATCCAGTGCCTACATCCTCGCCGTGCCCGCGGAATCCCCGATTCAATCACTCGGCCAGCTGGTCGAGGCTGCCCGCCGCCAGCCCGGCGTCATCACGTACTCCTCCTGCGGCAACGGCACCGGCTGCCACCTGACCGGCGAAGTCCTGCAGTCAGCAGCCGGCATCGACCTGACCCATGTGCCCTTCCAGGGCAGCGCCCCGGCCATCACCGCGGTGGTGGGCAAGCAGGTGCAGCTGGCGTCCGACACGGTCGCGATCACAGCCCCGCAGATCCAGGCGGGCAAGCTGCGCGGACTGGCCATCTCCGGCCCCACGCGGTCGGCCGCAGCCCCCGGCGTACCGACCGCTGCGCAAGCCGGCGTGCCCGGATTCCTGTCGGACACCTGGTTCGGCATCGTGGTGCCTGCCGGCACACCCTCGGCCATCGTCAACCGGCTGGCCGCCGAGCTCGACGCGATCAAGCAGCAGCCCGATGTGCGCGAGCAGCTGGCGCGTCAGGGACTGGAGGTTCTGTCGGCCGGCCCCGAGGCGTTTGCCAAGGTGATCGATGCGGACATCGCGAAGTGGGGGCGCGTGGTCAAGGTGACGCAGGCCTCGGCGCACTGAGCCGGGCTCACTGAGCCGGGCTCAATGCGCCGGCGTACTGATCGCGGCGCACGGGTTCAAGCCAGGATCGTCACAAGTGTGACGATCCTCCTGACCCGTCCATCTGCACCCC
>JBILSK010000512.1:0-2688 GCA_044372165.1 Burkholderiaceae bacterium
CGCCACGAATGACCATGTCCTTCAGGCGACCGACGATGTTCACATAGCCGGCCTCGTCCATGATGGCCAGGTCGCCGGTGTGCATCCAGCCGGCCTCGTCGATGGCTTCGCGGGTCTTTTCCGGGTCGTTCCAGTAGCCCCGCATCACCGAGTAGCCCCGGGTGCAGAATTCGCCGGTGACGCCGCGCGGCACGATGCGTCCGTCGGTATCGACGATCTTGATCTCGATGTGCGGCTGAACCCGGCCTACCGTCGACACCCGGCGCTCGAGCGGGTCGTCGACCGAACTCTGGGTGGACACCGGCGAGGTTTCCGTCATGCCGTAGGCGATCGTCACCTCCTTCATGTTCATCTGGGCCTGCACCCGCTTCATCACTTCGATGGGGCAAGGCGAGCCGGCCATGATGCCGGTGCGCAGGGTGGACAGATCGAACGTGGCGAACTCGGGATGGTCGAGTTCGGCAATGAACATCGTCGGCACGCCATACAGGCCGGTGCAGCGCTCGGCCTGCACGGTCTGCAGCACGCTCAGCGCATCGAAGGCCTCGGCCGGGTAGATCATGGTGGCCCCGTGGGTCATGCAGCCCAGATTGGCCATCACCATGCCGAAGCAGTGATAGAGCGGCACCGGGATGCACAGCCGGTCGTGCTCGGTCAGCCGGATCGCCTCGCCCACGAAGTAGCCGTTGTTCAGGATGTTCTGGTGGGTGAGGGTGGCCCCCTTGGGAAAGCCGGTGGTGCCCGAGGTGAACTGGATGTTGATCGGGTCGTCGAACTGCAGCGTGCCGCGCAGGGCCAGCAGGCGGGCGCGCTGGGCATCGCCTCCCCGTGCGGGGATGTCGTCGAAGTTGAACATGCCCGGGCTGCGTGCCGTGCCCAGTCGGATCACGTTGCGCAGGTCGGGCAGCGCGACCGACTGCAGGGCACCGGGTGCACAGCTCGCCAGTTCCGGCGCCAGGTCGTTGACGATGGCCAGGTAGTCGCTGGTCTTGAGGGCGGGCGCCAGCACCAGGGCCTTGCAGCCAACCTTGTTCAGCGCGTATTCGAGTTCGGCGCGCCGATACGCCGGATTGATGTTGACCAGGATCAGGCCGGCCTTGGCCGAGGCGAACTGCGTGAGCGTCCACTCGGAACAGTTCGGCGCCCAGATGCCGATTCGGTCACCTGGCTCCAGGCCCAGGGCCAGCAGGCCGGCGGCCAGTGCATCCACCCGGCGGCCGAGTTCGGCCCAGGTCCAGCGCACCTGCTGTTGCACGACCACCAGTGCTTCCCGGTCGGGAAAGCGTGCGACCGTCCTGTCGAAGGCGTGGCCGATGGTTTCCCCGATCAGCTTGGCATCGGCGGTGCCGTGGTCATAGGACGGGGCGGGCGTGTTCATCGGGTCTCCTTGGGGGGTGTCGGGGGCGTCGCGGCGACGTTGCTCGATGCGGCTGCACTCTGTCAAGCCGAGCTCGGGTGTCCCGCTCAGAGGTCCAGGTAGGGCGCCAGATAGGCTTCGCGCATCGCCAGTGCCTGCTCGATGATCCATTTGCCGCGCTTTTCATCCAGGCTGGCCAGATCAAGCATGGCCATGCCACTGGCGACCGTCACCAGCGCCACCCGACGGGCCACCTGTGCGCCCAGCGAAGGATTGTGACGCCGCATGGCACGGGCAAGCGCACGGGCCAGGGTCTCGGTCTCGCGGTGATCCCACTCCCACAGTTCTCGCGAGCTCTGCAGAGCTCGCCGCGCAGTGCGCCCACCCGGCTGCTCCAGTCGTGAACGGTAGGCCATCATCAATGACTCGCGCATCGGGATGCGCCAATCGGTGCCGGCTGTGATCCGGTTGAACGCGGACTCGGCAATCGCGGTGCGCTCGGCCTGCAGATGCTCGACCAGCGCGCGCAGGATGGCCTGCTTGTCGGGGTAGTGCTGGTAGAGCGTGCCGGTGCTGATGTGCGCGCGTCGTGCCACGGCGGTCGTGCCCAGGCCGTCATAGCCGGACTCGTCGAGGATTTCGCCTGCGGCGCGCAGGATGACCTGCTCGGCGCTCGGGCGGATGTCCGCATCAAGGGCCGCATCGGTTTTACCTCGGGTGGCGCGTCGCGAGCGACTGCCTGGGGGCGATGCGCGAGGCTTGTCGACCGGTGCAGGCGGGCGGGTCGACCTTCGGGAGGGGGAGGTCCTGGTCATGGTGATGAGTCGAGGCGTCGGAATGCGCCGCTATGTCCTCATTATCGGCCTGCATGCAGCGGGCTGTGAAAGACTTTCATGGCGGACTCACCGAGACCGCGCGCTGCAGGCCTTCGACGGTGTGTCGCAGCGAGCGGCTCATCTCCTCGAGATCGGCGATGGCAACAATGCGCGGGCGCAGCGTCTGCAGGGCATCGTGGGTCATCACCTCGTTGAACAGGCCGCCTGCCTGCAGCAGCCCGACCAGCAGTGCATCGCGGGGCTCGGGGATATCGTCGCTGTGCAGCAGGGCGAGAATTCGCGTTCGAACTTCTCGCTCAGGCTCACCGTCTGCAGGCGGGTAGGCACGTTGCCGGAAGACCCACAACAGTCGCTGCTCGACCTGGCGCAGAATGCCGCGCTCGACCAGCCGGGCGATCAGTGATTCGCGCCAGGCTTGGCCTTGCGTCGATAGCCTCTGCACCCAGGCGGCAGACGGCAGACGCGCGGACGCCGCGACAATGTCGGCCAGTACTC
>JBILSK010000045.1:0-8954 GCA_044372165.1 Burkholderiaceae bacterium
AGCAGGGCGAGGAACGGGGATTGCAGCGGACGAGCCAGCGGCCAGGTGAAGCTGGCCGCCATCAGATCGGTGAGGGCCACCGTGCCGGTTCGATCGATCCAGCGCCCTCGACGCCAGGACCGCAGCGCGGCCGGCATGGGCTGAGACGTGCGCAGCGCCTGCGCGATGGCATCGGCCAGCTCGAAGGCATCGCGCAGGCCCAGGTTCAGACCCTGACCGGCCACCGGGTGCAGCGCCTGCGCGGCGTTGCCGATCCAGGCCTCGGTATCCGAGTCCAGGTGGCGACGCACGCGGCGCACCAGCGGCGCGACGGCACAGTCCCCGTCGAGCCGCAGCGGGCCGAATCGGGGGCCGATCCGGGTGGACAGCTCGGCTTCGAGCTCGGATCGGGAGTCGGCCAGGCGTCGTCGGCAGGCGGCCTCGCTGTCGCACCAGACCAGCGACCACCGCCCGGGCTGGGCCAGCGGCAGGAGGGCCAGCGGCCCCTGCGGCGTGAATCGCTCGAAGGCCTGGTCATGCAAGGTGGCGGACGCGTACGGAGCATGGACGTCGCCCAGGAGTGCCCACTGGCCAATGTCGCGCACCCGCGCCGCCTCGCCGGTGTCGCCCTCGGCGTGAACGGTGAGCGTCGGACCCGGGCCGTCAGACTCGGGCCGAGCCCACTCATGCGTGCGCGCAGCGTCTCGAAGGACCTGCATCAGGTCGGTGTAGCGCACCACCCGCCCGAGTGCCTCGGCAGCCAGGTCGCTGGCGGCAATCCGCGTGCGTCCGGCATGGCCTTCGATCGACACCTCGACATGACGGATCACGCCCGCGTTCGGCAGCGGCGCGATGCGCGCGAGCATCTGGCAGCTGCCCCCCGACAGGGCCAGCGTGCGCGCCGCCAGGGCGGATGCCATGGGCGCGTGGTCGTGCACCGGAGGGTCGAGCGCGATCGAGGCCGAGGGCACGCCGCGGCGCACCATGAACAGGGCACAGGCGAGCGCGACCGGACCGGCGCCCCGGATCAGTACCTGAGCCGGGGCGCCGGAGCGCGGAATGCCCGAGGTCTCGATGTCCGCCTCCGGCTCAGCCTGCCCGCATCAGTGCTTCGATCTCGGTCGCCGCCTTGGGCACGTCGCCGGTGATGATCTCGCAGCCCTGCGCGGTGACATGGGCATCGTCCTCGATCCGGATGCCGATGTCGTGATACGCCGCCGGAATGTCGTCGGCTGCGCGCACATAGATGCCAGGCTCGACCGTGATCACCATGCCCGGATGCAGGATGCGCCAGGGCTTCTCGCCGCCTGCGGGCGCCGCTTCGCCGGGTTCGCGATAGGCGCCGCAGTCGTGCACGTCCATGCCCAGCCAGTGGCCGGTGCGATGCATGTAGAAGCGCCGGTAGCTGCCGGATTCGAGCACGCCGTCGAGCGAGCCCTGCAGCAGCTTGCAGTCGATCATGCCCTGGGCCAGGACGCGCACCGCGGCATCGTGGGGATCGATGAAGCGCTTGCCGGGACGCGTCTGCGCGATCGCAGCCGCTTGCGCGGCCAGGACGATGTCGTACAGCTCGCGCTGGGCGCCGCTGAAGCGACCATTGACCGGGAAGGTGCGGGTGATGTCCGAGGCATAGCCGTCCAGCTCGCACCCGGCATCGATCAGCAGCAGATCGCCGTCACGCAGGGGATCGGCGTTCTCGCGATAGTGCAGCACGCAGGCATTGGCCCCGCCGGCCACGATGGAGCCATACGCCGGAAAAGGCGAGCCGCCGCGGCGAAACTCGTAGAGCAGCTCGGCTTCGATCTCGTACTCGTAGCGACCCGGGCGGGTGGCCTGCATGGCCCGCACATGGGCGCGCGCGGAAATCGAGCCGGCCCGCCGCATGATGGCCAGTTCGCTTTCGTCCTTGCGCAGCCGCATTTCATCGATCAGGGCGTGCAGATCGAAGGTGGCGTCCGGCGCACCGATGCCTGCACGCGCCTGATCGCGCAGGGCCGCATGCCAACGCCGCGCGGCGGCGTCGGACTCGGGACGGGCCGAAACCGGGTGAAACAGCGCGGGCTGGTCGGCCAGCAGCCGCGGCATCATCTCGTCGAGCTGGTCGATCGGATGGGCTTCATCAAAGCCGAAATGCCGGCCAGCTGCCTGCGGGCCGAATCGACGTCCGTCCCAGATTTCGCGTTCCTCGTGCTTTTCGCGGCAGAACAGCAGCGAGCGCGTGGTGCCGTTGCCGGCCACGATCACCACCGCCGCTTCAGGTTCCGGAAAGCCGGTCAGGTAGTGAAAGTAGCTATCGCTGCGAAACGGATAGTGCGAGTCGCGGTTGCGGATCACCTCGGGTGCGGTCTCGAGCACGGCGACACCGCCGCCACGTGCGCGCATCAGGTTGGCAAGGCGGGCGCGCCTTGAAGCGTAAGGTTCCATGATGTCCTCGGTCGGGCGCGTGCGGGCAGGTCTGGCCCTCACGCTCGGTTCAATTGTGCATCCAGTTCGGCCAGGCGCTCGGGCGTGCCCACATCGGTCCAGTGGCCGCCGTGGTATTCGGCGCCGGCGCGGCGGGCGCGCGCTGCGCTGCGCAGCACCGGTGCAAGCGGTGCCCGATCGCCTCGAACGATGGCGTGAAAGAGGGCCGGCTGATAGACGCCGATGCCCGAGAAGGTCAGGCGCCCCGTCCAGGCGTCATGCAGCGGGCGGCTCGTGTTGCCCGGGTCCTCATCGATCAACCGGCCCTGGTCCAGCCGGAAATCACCGCCCGGATGGTGGGCAGGGTTGTCGACCAGCACGCACCAGCACAGCCAGTCGAGTGCCTCGATCTGCCGGCCGATGTCGACCGCCCGCGCGACATCCCAGTCGCACCAGATATCGCCGTTGATCACCAGGAAGGGATCGGGACCCAGCAGGGGCAGGGCCTGGGCAATGCCGCCGGCCGTCTCCAGGGCGCTCGTCTCGGGCGAATAGCGGATGGACACGCCCCAGTTCGAGCCATCACCCAGGGCCGCCTCGATCTGTCGGCCCAACCAGGCATGATTGATGATCACTTCGCGACAGCCGGCTGCAGCCAGCCTGCGCAGGTGCCAGACGATCAGCGGCTCGCCGCCCACCGTCAGCAGCGGCTTGGGCACGGTGTCGGTCAGCGGGCGCATGCGCTCGCCTCGCCCGGCTGCCAGGATCATTGCGCGCATGGTCCGATCCTCGCCGACTCAGAAGGTGTAGCCGACTGCCGGGCGCACGCCCTCCAGTCGATCGAGCAGGCGACGCAGCGGCGTGAGGGCGATGTAGCGCGAGGTGACCTCGCGCACATAGCGCATGACCAGGGGCAGATCGGCCAGATAGCGGTCCTTGCCATCGCGGTGCGACAGGCGAGCAAAGATGCCCAGCACCTTGAGGTGGCGCTGCAGGCCCATCCATTCGAAGTCGCGATAGAACTCGGCAAAATCCGTGGCCACCGGCAGGGCCGCGTCCCGGGCCAGTTGCCAGTAGCGAATCGCCCAGTCCAGCACCTGCTCCTCTTCCCAGCGGATGTAGGCATCGCGCAGCAGCGAAACCAGGTCATAGCTGATCGGGCCGATCAGGGCGTCCTGGAAATCCAGCACGCCCGGGTTGCGGCCGTCTTCCAGCACCATCAGGTTGCGCGAGTGGTAGTCGCGATGCACATGGACCTGGGTTTGTGCCATGGCGCTGCGTGCCAGCAGTTCGAAGACCGTGTCCAGTGATTGACGCTCGGCGTCCGTCAGTGTGACCCCGACATGGCGCTCGATGTACCAGATTGGAAAGAGCTCCATCTCCGCGACCAGTCGCGCCCGGTCATAGGGCGGAAAGCTGCCCGCCCGTGTGCCGCGCTGCAAGGTGATGAGCGCACGCAGGGCGTCGCCATACAGGCGCGCGGCGTCGTCCGGGACCAGCCGATCCAGGTAGGTGGTCGAGCCGAAATCCTCCAGCAGCAGCAAGCCGTGTTCGAGGTCGGCCGAAACGATGCGGGGGATGGTCACGCCGCTTTCGGCGAACACCTGTGCGGCATGGACGAAGGGCGCGCAGTCTTCCATGGGCGGCGGCGCGTCCATGACGATCAGGCTGCCGCCTGGTTCACCGGCCGCGTCGACGCGGAAATAGCGGCGAAAGCTGGCGTCGCTCGAGGCCGGGCGCACGCTGGATGGCGCCAGGCCAAGGGCTGCAGGCTGGCGGTGCAGCCAGGTGTCGAGCAGGGCAAGTCTCGCGTCGGCAGGCGCGTGGGTCGGCATGGCGGGTCGGGGCAGGGTGGTGGAAGCAGGGCTCGATGAGCGCCTCCCTATAATACGGGATGGCCTTTGCGCCCCTCGATCGACGTCCGACGTCCCTTCGCCCCTTGAGCCGACCCCTGTCACGCAGGTCGGCCGCTCGCGTTGCATCGATCTCCTTGCCCTGGTTGATCCTGGTCCTGTCTCCGGTGTACGCACACGGGCAGGCCCCGGAGCCGGCATCGCGCGGGCTCAGGCTGGAGACCGAACTGCGCGAGCAGAACCTGAGCGCCGATGTGCCGCGACCCACCTTCATCCGGGCTGATCGGACCAGTGGCCGGACCGATCGCGAGATGAGCTGGGAGGGACGCGCGCAGGTTCGCAAGGGCAACATGGTGCTCAGCGCCGATCGCATCACCTACTACGAGGCCGACGACGAGATGGTGGCGGTCGGCAATGTCCGCGTGGCCCGCGAAGGTCAGGTGATGGTCGGCCCGCAATTGCAGATCTCGCTGGAGTCGATGCGAGGCGAGTTCAATGCCACCGGATTCTCGCTGGCCCAGACCGGTGGCCGCGGGCGCGCTGATCGAATCGAGTTCCTGGGACGGGGCGAGCTGGAACTCACCAACGGGGTCTATACCTCCTGTCGTGCCGAGGATCCCGACTGGTACCTGAAAGCTGATCGCATCACCCTCGATGAAGCGAACGATGAAGGCACGGCCTCGTGGGGCACGCTGTACTTCAAGGATCTGCCGATCTTCAAACTGCCGTCAGTGAGCTTCGGCTTGAGCGAAGATCGCCGCACCGGATTCATGGCGCCGATCATCGGGCAGAGCTCCACCGTCGGATTCGAAGTGCGCGTGCCGTTCTACTGGAGCATCGCGCCCAATCGCGATGTGCTGGTCTGGAACAACTTCACCGAGAAGCGCGGCTTTCAGCTGGGCGGTGTCGCGCGCTACATCGAACCCGGCATCAACGGCACGACCCTCTTCGAGTACACGCCACAGGATCGGCTGGCGGACCGCTCGCGCTGGATGATCAACAGCCAGCACACCGATGCCAATTTCTTCGGCTGGGCAATGGGCTGGAACCTGCGCGCGGTCTCGGACGAGAACTACTTCGTCGACTATGCCCGCAGCATCGTGCAAAGCGCCGAACGCAGCTTGCCGCGCAATGTCTTCGCCTCGCGGGGCTGGGACAACTGGATGGTGCGCGTCAATGTCATGCAGTTCCAGAACATCCTCGATGCCCGCGCTTCGCCGCCCTACGATCGCCTGCCGCAACTGGTGGTGAGTCATCAGCAGCGCGATGTGGCAGGTCTCGATTTCGGCGTCACGGTCGATACCAACAATTTCCGGCGCGACATGCCGGGTACAGCGCAGGGCTGGCGCATCACGGCCAACCCCTCGGTTTCGATGCCCTTGAGCGGACCGGCCTGGTACATCACGCCCAAGGCAACCGTGCATGCGACGGCCTATCGCCTGGAAGCCAATCCGGGTGGCCCCAACGACATCGATCGAGTGGTGCCGATTGCCTCGATCGATTCCGGCATGACCTTCGAGCGCACGGCCTCGCTGGGCAGTCGCCCCATGATCCAGACCCTGGAGCCGCGACTGTTCTATGTCCACGCACCGTATCGAAATCAGACCCAGATTCCGGTCTTCGATTCCGGCTTGCCGAGCTTCAGCTTCGCCTCGCTGTTCAGCGAGAACACGTTCGTGGGCAGTGACCGCATCGCGGATGCCAATCACCTGACCGCTGGAGCGGTCTCGCGCTTCATTGATCCGGCCACCGGTGCCGAGGCGCTGCGCCTGGCGATTGCTCAACGACAGTACTTCAGCACCCAGCAGGTCACCCTGCCTGGAACCACCGTGCGCAGCGACACCCGCTCTGACCTGCTGCTGGCCGCCTCCGGCAGCCTGGGCGGCGGACATTTTCTTGATGCCGGCGCACAGTTGTCGGTTGCCGGGCAGCAAGTGCCTCGGTTCGGGGCGTCATGGCGCTGGTGGCCCTCGTGGGACCGCCTGTTCAATCTGGCGGTTCGGTTCCAGGACAAGGATTTCGCCCAGATCGACACCTCGTGGCGCTTGCCTCTGGGCGGTCGGTGGAGCACCGTCGGACGGATCAACTACTCGGTGCTGCGCGAGCAGCTCGATCCGACCACAGGCGCAATCAATTCGGTGACGCCGCAGCTGCTCGAAGGCTTGCTGGGTCTGGAGTACCGCGACGATTGCTGGGCCGTTCGTCTGGTGGCGCAGCGTTTTCTCACCGCGACCGCGACTCAGACCACATCGATTTCCATGCAGTTCGAGCTCAGCGGCTTTGCGCGAGTCGGGCTCGATGGCTTCGAGAATATACTGTTGCGCAACATCCCGGGCTATCGGACGGCCGAGCTGCGCCCGATTCCGATGTCCAAGTTCCACGGATACGAATGAAGACTGCTTCCTTTTCGCGCGTGTTCGCGCTGTTGGTGCTCACCTGCGCGGCACAGGGTGTGCTCGCGCAGCAGCCAGGACTGGCCATGACATCCGCGCGACTGCAGCCTGTTCCGGTCGATCGCGTGGTGGCGGTCGTCAACAACGAGGCGATCACCGAACGCGAGTGGCTGCAACGGTGCGCGGCACTGGAGCGCCGCCTGCGCGCCCAGGGCATGCAGCTGCCACCCGAGGCCATCTTTCGCAAGCAGGTGCTCGAACGCATGGCCGCCGACCTGGCCATCCAGCAGACCGCTCGCAACATCGGCATTCGGGTCGACGATGCGGCCATCGACCGCGGCATTGCTCGCCTGGCACAGGAAGCCAACCTCACGCCCGACCAGATGCGGCAGCAACTGGCGGCCGAAGGCGTCGAGTTCGATGCCTTTCGCCAGGAGGTGGCACGCGAACTGGTGGTGAGCCGCCTGCGTGAACGCGAGATCGATTCCCGCCTGCAGGTCTCGGAGGCCGAGATCGATGCCTGGCTGGATGAGCAGCGCAACGCACCGGCCGAATACAACATCGACCAGATTCTGGTCAAGGTCCCCGAAGATGCACCGCCCGCCGAGGTCGAGCGCCTGCGCCAGCGCGCCGAAGTGATCGCACGTGGGGCGCGCGGCGGCGTGGATTTCAACCGGATCGCTCAAAGCTACGAGGCCGCCGGAGACCCGGTGACAGGCGGCAACAGTGGCCTGCGCACCGCAGATCGCCTGCCCGAGTCCTTCGTGCAGGCAGTTGCCAAGTTGCCGGTGGGCGAGATCGCGCCCGTGCTTCGCACGCCGGCGGGATTTCACATCATCCGGCTGGTCGAGCGCCGTGGTGGCGGTGGCGAAACCGTCAGTGCGCCGGTGCGCCAGACGCGGGCCCGCCACATTCTGATGCGCATCAACGAGACCAACCCCGAGCCCGAGGTCCTGCGTCGCATGAACGAGATTCGCGAGCGCATCGTGGCGGGCACGGTGAGCTTCGAGGACATGGCGCGCCAGTACTCTGTGGATGGCAGCGCAGGCCAGGGAGGCGATCTCGGCTGGATCTACCCCGGTGACACCGTGCCCGACTTCGAGACTGCCATGAACCTGCTCAAGCCCGGCGAAATCAGCCCCGCAGTGCGCTCGCCCTTCGGGTATCACCTGATCCAGGTCCAGGAGCGGCGTACCGACGAGGCCTCGCCGGAGCGTGCCCGTTCCGCGGCCCGCAATGCGATCCGCCTGCGCAAGTCCAATGAGGGCTATCAGGAGTGGTCGTCTCAGGCCCGTGATCGCGCGTACATCGAGTACCGCATCGAGGATCAGTGAAGCACGCCCCCCGCAAGCGCTTCGGCCAGCACTTCCTGACCGATGGCTCGGTGATTGCCGCGATCGTGTCGGCGATCAATCCGCAGCCCGGTCAACGCCTCCTCGAAATCGGCCCGGGCCTGGGTGCTCTGACGGCCTGGCTGCTCGATCGCACCGAGCACCTCGAAGCGGTCGAGATCGATCGTGATCTGGTTGCCCGGCTGCGCCGCCGGTGGCCCGAGCCTCGTCTGACCGTGCATGAAGGCGACGCCCTGGCCTTCGATTTCTCGGCGCTGGCCGGCGCGGACCGCCTGCGGCTGGTGGGCAACCTGCCCTACAACATCTCGAGTCCGCTGCTGATCGGCTTGCTGTCGCATCGCCATGTGATCCAGGATCAGCACTTCATGCTTCAGAAGGAAGTGGTCGACCGCATCGTGGCCTCGCATGGCGGTTCAGACTATGGGCGCCTGGGTGTCATGCTGCAGGCCTTCCATCACACCGAACTGCTGTTCGATGTGCCGCCCGAGGCATTTGATCCTCCGCCACGGGTCGATTCTGCCGTGGTGCGTCTGATCCCCCGCGAACAGGCGCTCACTCAGGACCTGGGGTCGCTGGAACGCTTGATGGCGGTGGCGTTTGCGCAGCGTCGCAAGATGCTGCGCGGCACGCTGATGCCCTGGCTGCGTGAGCAGGGCGTCGATCCCGAAGATCCTCGTTTCGGCCTGGAGCCCACGGCTCGACCAGAAGAGGTGTCGGTCGAGCACTGGGGCCTGCTGGCCAATGCGCTGGCCGCAGCGCGAGGCCGCAACGCGGCCTGATGAGGGCCTGAGCGCCTAGGCCGCGTCCTTGCGCTCGATCAGCTCGATCTTGTAGCCGTCCGGATCCTGCACGAAAGCGATCACCGTGTTGCCGCCCTTGACCGGGCCAGCTTCGCGAGTGACCAGTCCGCCTGCGCCCTTCACGCTGGCGCAGGTCGCTGCGGCGTCTTCGACCGCGATCGCGATATGCCCGTA
>JBILSK010000513.1:0-2687 GCA_044372165.1 Burkholderiaceae bacterium
GGAGGATGGGTATCAGCGGAACCGAGCTCGGTTTGGAAGAACCCGAAGTTGAGCGCGCAGGACAGGATCACGAAGAATCCGAACACCACTTTCTCGATATTCATGCGCGCTTCCGGCAAAGGTCAGGCGACCATTATCGCCTTGCCCTGCTCCGCATTGTTACCATCGCCCTGATGCAGACCCTTCAATGTGCATTCGGCATTCTGGCCATGCTGGCCATTGCGTGGCTGGCCAGCGAACGACGTACCGAAATCGTCTGGCGCCCGGTGTGGTCGGGGATCGCGCTGGGTTTCGTGCTCACCGCCCTGATCCGCTGGATGCCCGGGGTGCAGGACCTGCTGGCCCGGGCCAACGACGTGCTGGACATGCTTCAGGAGGCCACCCGTGCCGGCACCTCATTGGTGTTCGGGCACATTGGCGGCGGCCAGCTGCCCTACACCCCGACCCAGCCGGGCTCGACCTTCGTGCTGGCCACCCAGGCACTGCCGCTGGTGCTGCTGGTGTCCGCCCTGTCGGCCCTGCTCTTTCACATCGGCATCCTCGGTCGCATCGTGCAGGCCTTTGCCTGGGTCCTGCGACGCACCATGGGTCTGGGTGGCGTGGTTGGCGTGTCCGCCGCCGCCAACGCATTCGTCGGCATGGTCGAGGGCCCGGTGGTGGTCCGCCCCTTTCTGCCCAGACTCTCGCGCGGTGAGCTGTTCATGACCATGAACTGCGGCATGGCCACGATCGCCGGGACGGTCCTGGTCCTCTATGCCACGATGCTCAAGCCGCTGCTGCCCGATGCCCTGGGACATCTGCTGGCGGCGTCGGTGATCGCCATTCCCGTCTCGCTGGCGGTGGCGGCCCTCATGGTGCCTGCGCCCTTGCACGGCGAAGAGGCGCCCCTGGCGATGGCCCGCGAAGACGACAGCGCGATTGCCGCAATTGCGCGAGGCACCAGCGAAGGGCTCGAATTGCTGCTGAACATCGCCGCCATGCTGATCGTGTTCGTCGGGATGGTCGCCCTGATCAATCTGGGCTTGAAGGCGCTGCCTGAAGTGGGGGGTGCGGCGCTGTCGGCCGAGCGCCTGCTGGGCATCTTCTTTGCGCCGCTGGCCTGGCTGGTGGGCGTGCCCTGGTCCGAGGCCGGCACCGCCGGTCAGCTGCTGGGCAAGAAGACCGTGCTCAATGAGTTCATGGCCTATGCGGATCTGGCCATGCTGCCGGCCGACGCCCTGTCGGAACGCAGCCGACTGCTGATGACCTATGCACTGGCCGGTTTCGCGAACTTCGGCAGCGTCGGCATCATGCTGGGCGGGCTGCGCCCCCTGATGCCGCCCGAGCGACGGGCGGAACTGGGAGAGCTGGCACTGAAGTCGCTGCCGGCCGGGCTGCTGTCGACCTGCATCACAGCCGCTTTGATCGGGCTGGTGTTCTAGCCCGATCGCTGCCTGGCCCGATCGCCGAGCTCAGTCGAACACGATCACATTGCGCGCCACGCCACCCTTGGCCAGCGCAGCAAAGCCCTCGTTGATCTGCTCGAGCTTCAGGCGCCCCGAAACCAGATGCTGCAAGGGCAGTCGGCCCTGCTGATAGAACTCGATCAGACGCGGCATGTCGACGCGAAAGCGGTTGGATCCCATCATCGAGCCCTGGATGCGCCGCTCGCGCAGGAAGTCGGGCCCGTGCAATTCGATCTTGGTACCCACCGGGATCATGCCGATGATGGTGGCGGTGCCCCCCGGGCGCAGCATCGCGAAGCACATCTCGGTAGTCTGCTTGAGGCCGATGCACTCGAACGAGTAGTGCACGCCGCCTTGCGTGAGCTCCATGATCTGCTTGACGGTGTCCTCATTGGCCAGCACGCCGTCGGTCGCGCCGAACTGCTTGGCCAGTTCGAGCTTGGCCGGGTCCTTGTCGACCGCGATGATGCGTCCCGCACCCGCCAGGCGCGCACCGTTGATGGCCGCCAATCCAATCCCGCCGCAGCCGACGATCGCCGCGGTGGTCCCAGGCTCGACCTTGGCCGTGTGGACCGCTGCACCGTATCCCGTGATCACGCCGCACCCGATCAGCGCAGCCAGGTCCATCGGCATGTCAGGCGTGATCTTCACGATCGCATGCTCATGCACCAGCATCTGTTCAGCAAACGAGGACAGGTTGGTGAACTGGTGCAGGGTCTCGCCCTTCCAGCGCAGTCGACGCGCCTTACCGGGAGGAATCTTCACTTCGGGCGTCTGGCAAATCGACATGTGGCCGGTCAGGCAGTACTCGCAGTGGCCGCAGAAGACCGACAGGCAGGTGATGACATGATCGCCCGGCTTCACATAGGTGACATCGCGCCCGACCTTCTCGACGATGCCAGCCGACTCATGCCCCAGCACGATGGGCACCGGCGTCGGGTACTTGCCCTCGATGAAATGCAGGTCACTGTGGCACAGGCCGGCGACCGAGGTGCGAACCAGCACCTCGCGCGGACCGGGGTTGTCGATCTCGACATCCTCGATGGTGAGCGGCTGATTGGGCGCGTGAAATACGGCTGCTTTCATGGCATCGACTCCGGGGGATTCAGTGCTGGCCTTCGGGCAGCGATACCACGAGGCCCGCCAGTGCCGGGCTCACGGTGATCTGACAGGACAGGCGGGAATTCGGCTGCGTGACCGCGGCGAATCCGAGCATGCTCTTTTCCATGTCGGTCTGGGCCC
>JBILSK010000514.1:0-2686 GCA_044372165.1 Burkholderiaceae bacterium
GATCCTCATCCAGATCCTCAACGGCCTGCAGTACGGTCTGCTGCTGTTTCTGGTCGCCTCGGGGCTGACGCTGATCTTCGGGATCATGGGCGTGATCAATCTCGCCCATGGCAGCTTCTACATGATCGGTGCCTACCTGGCCTGGTCATTGACCTCGAAGCTGGGCAGTTTCACCGCTGCCGTCGCGCTGGGCATTCCGCTGGCGGTGCTGCTGGGCCTGGCGCTGGAGCGTCTGCTGATCCGCCACTTCTATCAGCGCGATCATCTGTATCAGGTGTTACTGACCTACGGGCTGATCCTGATCT
The DNA here is from genome assembly GCA_044372165.1 of Burkholderiaceae bacterium. Classification (GTDB taxonomy): domain Bacteria; phylum Pseudomonadota; class Gammaproteobacteria; order Burkholderiales; family Burkholderiaceae_E; genus UBA4615. Next base: position 306 of record JBILSK010000514.1, read on the forward strand.
TCGAGGAAGGTCGCTCACTCCTGTGGGGCGACGAGGTGCAGGGCGTGAAGGTGCCCGAGCTCTTCAATCACTCGATCGCCCTGACCGACACCCTGTCCTATCCGGTCTGGCGCCTGGTGATCTCGGGTGCCTGCATCCTGATCGCCCTCGGCCTGCACCTGCTGATTCGCCACACCCGACTGGGCATGATGATTCGGGCGGGTGCGCACAATCGCGAGATGACCGAGGCCATGGGCGTGAACATTCGCCTGCTGTTTGCCCTGGTTTTCGCCCTGGGCGTGGCGCTGGCGGCCTTTGCCGGCATGCTCGCCGCACCGATCTCCTCGGTCTATCCGAACATGGGCAGCCAGGTGCTGATCGTGTGCTTCGTGGTGGTGGTCATCGGTGGCATCGGGTCGGTCAAGGGTGCGCTGGTCGCCGCCCTGCTGATCGGCCTGGTCGACACCTTCGGCCAGGTCTATCTGCCCGAGGTCGCCGGCATGGCGGTCTATGTGCTGATGGCTGCCGTGCTCATCTTCCGGCCTGAAGGGCTGTTCAAGAAAACCTGAGGACGGCCTCGATGCACGACACCTCTCGGGCGGTCACGCTCGCCCTGATGGTCTGCGCCCTGGCGCTGGCCCTGTTTCCGCTGTCCGGCAGCACCTTCTACATGCAGCTGCTCACCAAGGTGATGATTCTGGCGATCTTCGCGATGAGCCTCGATCTGCTGGTCGGCTACACCGGACTGGTGAGCCTGGGTCATGCGGCCTTCTTCGGGCTGGCGGGCTACGTGCTGGCCCTGCTCACGCCCAAGTACGACCCGATGTCGCTCTTCATCACGCTGCCAGCGGCGCTTGCCGCCTGCGCGCTGTTCGCCTTGATCACCGGTGCGCTGGTGCTGCGCACCCGCGGCATCTACTTCATCATGGTGACGCTGGCTTTCGCTCAGATGGTGTATTTCGTCTTCCACGACACCAAGCTCGGCGGCGGTTCTGATGGGCTCTACATCAACAGCAAGCCGCTGGTGGGCTGGGGCGAGACGGGTCTCATCGACCTGGAAAACAAGACCGTCTTCTACTACACCGTGCTGGCGCTGATGATCGTGGTGTACGCCCTGCTGCGGCGCATCCTGCAATCGAGCTTCGGGCGCGCCCTGCAGGGCATCCGCGTGAACGAGCACCGCATGCGCGCCATCGGATATCCAGTCTTCCGCTATCAGCTGGGCGTCTATGTGCTGGCCGGCACCCTGGGCGGTCTGGCCGGCTATCTGTCGGCTGCGCAATTCGGGTTCGTCAATCCGGAGATCATCTCCTGGCACCAGTCGGGCGCGGTGCTGATGATGGTGATCCTGGGCGGCATGGGCACGCTGGCCGGCCCCGTGTTCGGCGCCTTCGTGTTCGTGCTGCTCGAGGAACTCTTCAAGGACGATACGGTCTTCGGGCCGATTGCCAAGCACTGGCAGCTGATGATGGGTGCCCTGATCGTTCTGGTCGCCTGCTTTCTGCCGCGCGGGCTGATCGGACTGGGACAGGTGTTCGGGCGCACGGCGCGCGGCTCGGTCGGCGGTACCTCGCCTGCCCTGTCAAAGCAGGAGTCTCCCGATGCTTGAAGTGATCGGTCTGACCAAGCTCTTCGGCGGCCTGCGGGCGAACGCTGATGTCTCGCTCACCGTTGAAGTGGGTCAGGTGCATGTGGTGATCGGCCCCAATGGCGCCGGCAAGAGCACGCTGATCAACATGCTCTCGGGCGATCTGCCGCCCAGCGCCGGCCAGATCCTGCTGGATGGCCGCGAGATCACCGACCTGTCCTCGGACGCCATCTCGCGCCTGGGCGTGGGCCGCAGCTACCAGAAGACCAACATCTTTCCGAGCTTCACGGTGCTGGAGAACTGCCGACTTGCAGCGCAGTCACGCCACCCACGGCCCTGGCGCCTGTTCACGCCCGCCACGGCACACGAAGGGACGCTCGCCCTGGCGCGTCACGCGATCGCGCAGGCTGAGCTCGACGGACGCGAATCGCGCCTGGCCAGCACGCTGTCGCATGGCGAGCAACGTCAGCTCGAGATTGCCTTGTCGCTGGCTACCGCGCCCCGGGTGCTGCTGCTCGATGAGCCGCTCGCCGGCATGGGCGCCGAGGAATCACTGCGCATGGTCGCGCTGATCGGCAAGCTCAAGGCCGATCATGCGATCGTGCTGGTGGAACACGACATCGACGCGGTGTTCGCCCTGGCCGATGCCCTGACCGTGATGGTCGACGGGCGTGTGCTGGCCAGCGGCTCGCCGGCGCAGATTCGTGCCAATGCCGAGGTGCAGGCAGCCTACCTCGGCGAGGAGCACAGTCATGGCTGAGCGGCTGATCGAGGCCCGTGGCATCGACACCTTCTATGGCGCCAGCCACATCCT
>JBILSK010000515.1:0-2678 GCA_044372165.1 Burkholderiaceae bacterium
AGGGTCTTCATCGGCAAGCTGCGTCGTCCACGGCTCCAGAACCAGACGAAATAAGCGCCGAACACCGCCAGCAGGTAAAGCTGGAAGGTGAGCCGCATCGGTGTGTCGCCGCCGTCGTACTGGTAGCGAAAGAGCGCGGAAAACGCATAGCCGAAGAAGACAGCGACGCCGAACAGCACCACCCCTTCATAGGTCGCACTCATGAACCGGCGCCACAGGCCGACCGGCGTGTAGGGTGTGGCCGGTGCGTTGCCTGACATTGGCGGGGTCGACTCGCGGACCTGAGAAGGGGGCGGCACAGGCTCGGAGTTATCGAGGAGCGGGTGTGCCCACAGTCGTGGAGACGCCCGCAGCCGGCACCGAGCGGTTGTCCGGGTCGGTTGCCAGCAGCGGCTTGGGGGGGTGGCGCCGCGGCAAGGGCTGCGCCGCTTCCTTGGCCAGGCCGGTTCGGGACCCGGCATGTCGGGCCGCGGTGTTGCTGGTGCTACCCACCGCGTCGATCACGGCGCGCTGCTCCGGTGTCATCGCCTGATAGCGTTCCCAGTCGGCTTGCAGGTTATCGCGCCCGACCTGTTGCAGCATGCGGTAATTGGCTCGCGCCATGCGACGCTGATCGGCCGTGAGGCGGGCCCACTCACCGATGCGTCGCTGGACACGCCCTTGCTCCTCAGGGGTCATCTGGGGAAATCGACTGGCCAGGTCAGACCATGCCCTGCGTTCATTCAGCGGCAATTCCGACCACTTGGCAGCGAAAGGCTCCAGGACGCGCTTTTGCCCCGCCGACAACTCCGACCAGCCGGATTGCGGGATCGACAGGGGCGGCAGGCGGGGCCGCGCCGGGGCGGGTTCGAGTCGGATTGGGTCGCGACGCGTCGCTTCGGTGAGCGCTGGGACACCGGGAAGCGGGGGGGCGCCTGCATCCGTCCCGGATGCAGCTGACTCCCCGGCGGAGGGGCCAGCCTCGGCGACCGCCGAGACCGGCGATTCCGCAGCGGCCTGCATCTCGCTGGCCTGAACGCCGTGCAGGACTGCCGCACAGCCCAAGCCGAGCACAGCCAACCAATGCCGTGGATCGCGCAGCATGCCCGTCATTGCCGAGTGTTCCGCAGGAAGACCCCGAAACCTTTGTCGGCCAGCGCCGAGACCGGCACGTCGTCTTCGCCGAGCACCAGCTCGGCATCGATTTCCGCCGTGTCGACCGCATCGTCGATGTCAGTCCAGACCGAGATGCCGTACAAGCCGGCTGCCACGACCAGCAGAGGCAGCGCGGTGGCGAGCAGTCGAACCCAGACAGACGGGCGCTCCCCCTTGCCGGCCGTGCCGGAAGAAGAGAGGACACCCGTGCCGATCAACCCGACCGCTTTGAGACCTGATGCGACGGATTGCGTCTGCGGCGCGTGCGCCAAAGCGCCCAACCGGGCACGTTCGAGCCGCTGGGTGACACGGTAGGGCAGTTGCTCGGAGGATTCTTCGAGCGCTTGCCGCACGAGGTAGGCAAATCGTTGTTCGTTCATAAAGTGATGCCCTTGGCCTTGAGGGCCGCAGCCAGGGTGTGAACCGCGCGAGAACAATGCGTCTTCACGCTGCCCTCGGAGCAGCCCATCGCCAGCCCGGTTTCGGCGACATCCAGTTCCTGCCAGTAACGCATGACGAACGCCTCGCGTTGACGCGGTGGCAGGCGTTGCACCTCAGCGTCGATCACTTTGAGGATCTGGTCACGCTCGACGATCTGGGCGGCGCTTTCGCCCTGACGAGTGTCGCCATCGATTTCGAGCGACTCGAGCGGATCGTGTTCGCCACCCTCGTCGTCGTCTCGCCGCAGCGAGGAGAACAGGGTCGTCCAGAGGTTGCGGACCTTCTGGCGACGGAAGTGATCGTGGATAACGTTCTGCAAGATGCGCTGAAAGAGCAGGGGCAGCTCTTCGGCGGGCTTGTCGGGGTATTTCTCCGCGAGCTTGAACATCGCATCCTGGACGATGTCGAGCGCCGTGTCGTCGTCGCGTGTGGCGTAGACCGCCTGCTTGAAGGCTCGACGTTCGATCGACTGCAGAAAGTCCGAGAGTTCTTGCCGTGAGGCCATTCCTGCCGCTCGAGGCCGCTCAATCGGGCGATGCTAGCAGATGCCCGCGCATCCGCGTCTCGCAAAGTTGACCCTGATGCTGCACTGCATTAAGCTTTACGGTTCGCCGAACGAAAACCCGTCTCGTTCGGCACTCTTATGTCGAAGCCCTCTCCACAAGAGTCGGCATCGGCGTCTTGTCAATTTCCCAGGCCCCGTTGGCAAGGTCTGCGTCGTCGAAGGACAGGTCCTTCCGGTGGCGCCGGCGGACGGATCTCCTGGACCTTGAATGGGACTCACCATGGAACTCACCGGCGCGGAAATCGTCGTGCGCTGCCTGCAGGAAGAAGCGGTCGACTATGTCTTCGGCTACCCAGGCGGCTCTGTCCTCTACATCTACGACGCGCTCTTCAATCAAGACCGTGTTCAGCACATTCTGGTTCGGCACGAACAGGCCGCCCTGCATGCTGCCGACGCCTATGCTCGCACTACCCAGAAGGTCGGCGTTGCCCTGGTGACCAGCGGTCCCGGCGTGACCAATGCGGTCACCGGCATTGCCACCGCCTACATGGATTCCATCCCTATGGTGGTGCTGACCGGCCAGGTGCCGACTCACGCT
>JBILSK010000516.1:0-2671 GCA_044372165.1 Burkholderiaceae bacterium
TCGCGCGCGCCCTGGGCCTGATGCCCGCAGACGATGTGCTGGCCGAACTTCGCGACCAGGCACATGATCCGGCCGCCTTCGGTGCGGCCTTTGCGGCCGCGGTCGCCGCCGACCGCAGCCTCGCCAAGCTGGGCTCGCAGGTGCTCTACGAAACCCTGGGCCCGAGCTTGCCAGACGGCACCGCGGCCGCCGCACCCCTGTGGCAAGCCTGCCATCGGCTGGCCCGCCTGCAGCCCCAGGCGGTGCAGCGCGCACTGAATGCTGACGCCGAGATCGGAACACCCGAGCTCGGCGAGCGGCTGTTTCGTACGGTCATCGAAGCCCGTTCGGGTGCGGCCATCACCGTGCACGAGTCGCCCTGGTCGCTGATCGAGCATGTCGACCGAAGGGTTCACCTCGCCGTGCCCAGGATGCTTGACTGGTTGCGCACACTCGATCCCACGGCGGCCGCCCCGGATCCCGAGTGGCCCTTCGTGCTGTCGGCAGGCCAGCGACGACTGAGCAATGCCAACCAGATCCTGCGCGAGCCGCAGTCCAGAGCTCGAGACCCCGACGGTGCCCTGTACATCCATCCGATGGACCTCGAAGCCCTGGGAATTCCTGACAACGGTGCCGTCGTGGTGACCTCTGCGCGAGCCCGGATCGTCGTGCGGGTCCACGCCACCGACTCGATGCGTCGCGGTCACGTGGCCCTGCCCCATGGCTATGGCCAGTGGCATTCGGCCGAGAATGGGTCACGCCAGCTGATCGGCCCGCCCATCAACTGGCTGACGCACGCCGCCAACAGGGACCCGGTGGCCGACACGCCCCATCACAAGCACGTGCCAGTGCAATTGCACGCGGCACCCTCGGGGGCCCGCCTCAACGAGGTGACAGTGCTGATCTGAAAATTCAGCGTCGCTTGTCCGGATGGGACGACTCGAACGCCTCGGCCCGCAAGGCGGGTTCGCCTTCCCATCGGTATCCCACCAGAGGCCCTTCGGCCCCCGCGCTGTAATCCAGGCACGCTACCTTGCGGGCCACGGGCGCCGGTCGGCCCTTCATCCAGTAGTGCCCGAAGAACACCGGCTGCTCGTGCCGATAGCCGGGCACGATGTGGCGAGGCAAGGCCACATCGGGCACACCGCCCAGTTGATCGCCCACGCCCAGGGCGGCCGCGTGAAGCGTGAGCGGTCCCTCATGCCACCAGCGCACGCGCACATGCTGTCGGCGATGGCCGCTCTTGTCGCGAAAACTCGCCCCCTTGGGCAATTCGAAGTCCAGGCCCTTCAACAACGTCTCGATGGCATTGCAAGCCGGCTCGTTCCAGCGATGGCCTTCGACGATGAGCTCGGGCGTCAGCGTGCGCCCGGGCCCCAGCCGAGGCGCAAGCTCTCGAATGCTCGGCTCATGCCAGCAGGCGTGGACCACTCGCAGGCCATCGACCTCCAGCCACAAGGGCAGGCCGCGAAACCAGCGAATCCACTCGTCGTGCAGCGCGGGGTCGTGCTGCACCTCATCCAGGAAAGCCTGGTGCTGCTCGCGATTGCGGTCGGTTCGACCGCGCAGGTAGCCTCCCCGCCAGGCGGAGTCCGGCGTCATCCAGGCAATCGCGTTGAACTCGTGATTGCCCATGACCGCCAGTGCGGAGCCTGCCTCGACCATGGCCCGAACCGTGCGCAGCACACGCAGCTGTCCGGGCCCGCGGTCGATCAGGTCACCGACGAAGACCGCGGTGTGACCCGCCTTGCGCCAGGCGCCCGCGCGCTGCGCGTAGCCGAGCCTGCGCAGCAGCGCTTCGAGCTTGTCGGCATGGCCGTGAACGTCACCGATGAGGTCGTAGTGCATCAGCCGCGCACCCTCAAGCCCGCGCGCATCAGCGTCGCGCCGCGATCGACTCAGATACCGCGAAAGCTGGCGAATTCCTCGGGCGTGGCGCGCCGCGTCACCAGCTCATTGATCTTGGCCGCCGGATCGCGATAGCCGATCGACATGCCGGTGAACAGCATGCGCTCGGGCGGCGTGCCCAGGAAGGTATCGATGGTCCGCGGATAGGTCGCCCAGCACTCCTGCGCGCAACTGTCCAGACCTTCCTCGCGCAGCAGCAGCATGACTGTCTGCAGGAACATGCCCAGATCCGACCACTGCGGCAGGCCCATGCGTCGATCGACCGTGCAAAAGAGGGCCAGCGGCGCACCGAAGAACTGGTAATTGCGGGCGAACCATTTCAGCCGCCCGGCCTTGTCCTCGCGCGGCACACCCAGCAATGCGTACATGTCCTCGCCAACCTGGAAGCGATAGTCGCGATAGGGCGCCACCAGCTCCGGCGGATAGACATTGAAGTCCTTGCTGCCGTCGCCCGTGGGTGCCTCGACCACGCGCGTGCGCATGATGTCCTTCAGGCGATCGAGCTCTGCGCCGCCCACCACATCGATGTGCCAGGGTTGCAGGTTGCCGCCCGAGGGCGATCGGGCGGCCGTGGCCAGCACGCGACGGATGAGGGCGCCATCGACCGGCTTGTCGAGAAAGGCGCGGATGGACCGCCGGCTGTTGACCGCTTCGGTGACGTTCATGGACTGGGACTCCCCGGATCTCGTTGTGTCGTGCCCGGACAGCACAGGGCCCGGACGAATGGCCGGCACCCCGTGCCGGCGAGCGGATTGTCGCAGGAATCCTCGCGATAAGATCGGCC
>JBILSK010000517.1:0-2662 GCA_044372165.1 Burkholderiaceae bacterium
GCAAATCCGGCAATCGACCGATCTTTGGCGGATACGTCGACGCCAAGCGTTATCTCGACCGCGAGTGGAACGACACCCAGGCGCTGCTGAGTGCACTGGGCCTCGCGCCTGCGCGCTGAGCCCCGACCAACGACACGACAGGCCCGATACCGGGCCAAGCACACACGGAGACCTCTCATCATGGCCAGCTCCCTTCAGGCCCGCACCACCGGCCCGCGCATCCGCCACATCGTCACGCCCGGCGCGGCCTACGAGACGATCACGGTCACGCCGCTCACGCCGGTGATCGGCGCCGAACTCGGCGGCGTCGATCTCGCCCGGCTCACCGACGCACAGTTCGATGAGGTCCACCGTGCGCTGATCGAGCATGGCGTGGTGTTCTTTCGGGATCAGCACCTGAGCCCGCAGCAGCACCTCGATTTCGGCCGACGCTTCGGCCCGCTGCATCTGCATCCGGCCGCGCCGCACGAACCAGACCTGCCCGAGCTGATGATCATCACCGCCGATCGCGACAGCCCACGCGCCAACGGCGAAGGCTGGCACTCGGATGTCTCCTGCGACCAGGAACCTCCGCTGGGCAGCATCCTCTACATCAAGGAGTGCCCACCCAGTGGCGGCGACACCCTGTTTGCCAACATGTATGCCGCCTGGGAGGCCTTGTCAGACCGGATGAAGGTCTACCTCGAGGGCCTGGTGGCGGTACATGACGGGGAATCCATCTACCGCGGCACCTACGCCAATTTTGGGGTGCAGGACAAGCCGAACTATCCGCGTGCCGAGCATCCGGTGGTCCGTACCCATCCGGTGAGCGGCAAGAAGGCGCTGTTCGTGAACAAGGGCTTCACGCGACGCATCCTGGGCATTCCGGCCGACGAAAGCGACGCCATCCTCGCCTACCTGTACGAGCACGCCGCCCATCCGCTGTTCCAGTGCCGCTTTCGCTGGGCGCCGAACAGCGTGGCCTTCTGGGACAACCGCTGCGTGCAGCACCGCGCGATGTGGGACTACTGGCCGCACCGGCGCTATGGCAACCGGGTGACGGTGCAGGGCGACCGGCCGGTGTGAGTCAGGTCGACTCGGCAGGGATCCGCGCCGCACGGAACTCGCCGGCATCGAACTCGCGCGTCATGGCCCAGTAGTCGAGCAGGCGCCAGGGCGAGGTCACGGTCAGGCGATTGCGATCGTTCTTGTACCAGCTCTTGACGCCGGGATGGGTCCAGACCATGACCGCAGCCTTCTCGTCCAGGCGCTCGTTGTAGCGGTCGTGGACCGCGTTGCGCACCTCGAGCGTACTCACGCCGCCCTCGATCATCTCGCGCAGTGCCTGCATGATGTAGCGCACCTGGCACTCGGTGTGAAAGATGATCGATCCGCCGTGGGCGAGATTGGTGTTCGGCCCGTACAGCATGAAGAGGTTGGGATAGTTCGGCGCCGTCATGCCCAGGTAGGCACGCGGGTCGTCGTCGCCCCAGTCAGCACGCACGGTGTGGCCGTCGCGCCCCTCGATCTGCAGCGGCCACAGCATGCGCGAGGCCTCGAAACCGGTGGCCAGCACAATCACATCGACGGGATGCACCCGTCCGTCCTGCATCACGATGGCGTCTTCGGTGATCTGCGCGATCGGGTCAGTCTCCAGCGTCACAGTGGGCCGCTTGAGCATGCGGTACCAGTGGTTGTCGCGCAGCATCCGCTTGCCGTAGGGCGGATAAGGCGGAATGCACTTGGCGAGCAAGGCTTCGTCGCCGTCAAGTTCTGATCGGATGTAGTCGACGATCTTCTCGCGCAGGGCGTGGTTGTCGGCATTGAGCGACTGCGCCGCGTGCGACCAGCCTGGATCCTTGTGCAGCTGCGCATGAAAGCCGTCGGAGCTCGCCCAGAACTGCTGAAAGCGCAACCAGTTCGAGTAGTAGGGCAGATTCGCCAGCGACCAGCGATGGCCGGGCGTGACGGCCAGGTGATAGTTCGGGTTGTTGACGGCCCAGTGCGCCGAGCGCTGAAAGACCGTCAGGTGCGCGACATCGGGCGCAATCGATGGGCCGGCCTGCATGGCGCTGGCCCCGGTGCCGATCATCGCGACCCGCTTGCCATCGAGCTGCACCGAGTCGTCCCACTGCGCGGTGTGAAACACCGGCCCCTTGAATCGATCCAGGCCCGGGATCTTCGGCGTGCTCGGTCGATTCAACTGGCCGACCGCGGTGATCACGCTGTTGCAGGAGGCCTCGTGCTTCGTGCCGTCGGCATCGTGCCAGCTCACCTGCCACAGCCCGAGCGCCTCGTTGTAACGCGCCGCCTCGGCCTCGACATTGAAGCGGATATGGGCGCGCAGCCCGTGCGCATCGACCACCTCGCGGATGTAGGCAAGGATCTCGTCGCGTCGCGAGAAATGCCGGGTCCAGTCGTTGTTGACGTGAAACGAATAGGAATAGAAATGGTTGGGCGTGTCGACCGCGCACCCGGGGTAGCGGTTTTCCAGCCAGGTGCCGCCCACATCGGCATTCTTTTCGAGGACTTCGAAGGGGATGCCCAGCTGCTTCAGGCGAATCGCTGCGCACACGCCCCCGATGCCGGCGCCAATCACGATCACCTTGAAGTCGGCCACATCGGGATGAGTGCGGTCTGAGCGCCACTGCACGGCACGCGTGTCCTCGTCGCCGAAACTCAT
>JBILSK010000518.1:0-2660 GCA_044372165.1 Burkholderiaceae bacterium
ACACCTTCATCGAGCTCACCTGGACCAGGGCCGCGCCGGCCACGGCCAGCAGGCCCATTTCCAGCCAGAGCCAGCGCGCCGGCTGCATCCCGCCCAGCCAGGCGAGCAGGCCGGCCATCATGATGCCGATACCCACACCGGTGAAGATCCAGGCGCCCAGATGAGCCACCTGGCGCCGCGCCAGCTCGGCCAGGCCCCAGCTGCTCATGCACACCAGCACCCAGGCGCTGAATACACCGGACGCGGCTCGCAGCACCGCCCCCAGCCAGGCCGTGTCTTCGCCACCGACCGCCACCACGGCAACGGTCGTTACCGCTACACCCGCCATGGCCACTTGCATGCCACGGCGCGCTTTGCTTGCAAACCGAGCAGCTGTCAGCGCACCCACCAGGTAGCCCGCGTAATTCGCTGCCGCCCATTCGGCCCCCGTGGCGACACTCACGGTGCCGTCGCGCAGCATCAGGGGCAGTAAAGGGGTAAACGCGAAGCGACCGATGCCCATCGAGACGATCAGCGCCACGATCCCGCTGAAGACAACCAGCGCGATGGTGCGGTCAGGCCGAGGCAGGCCAGCAGACGATGTGTTCATGGTGACGCGCATTTGACGCTGTACACGAGCGCAGCACAAGCTCGGGCGCTGGGCTTCGTGCTGGCAGAATCGGGCATCGATCCCATCCGGAAACACTGCCTGCCATGCAAGCACTCCATCACATCGAAGCCGGCGTGCTCGATGTCGCCTTCCTCGAATCCGGTCCGCTGGACGGCCCGCCCGTGTTTCTCATGCACGGCTTTCCCTACGACGTTCACGCCTATGCCGAGGCAGCCCCCATGCTGGCTGCGCAGGGCTGCCGGGTCATCGTGCCGTTTTTGCGTGGCTACGGGCAGACGCGCTTCATCGACCCCACCACGCCTCGTTCAGGCGAACAGGCCGCACTGGGCGCCGACCTGCTCGCCTTGATGGACGCGCTGAAGGTGCCGCGCGCAGTGCTCGCAGGCTACGACTGGGGCGGCCGTGCTGCCTGCGTCGTGGCCGCACTGTGGCCGGAACGCTGTGCCGGACTGGTCTCGGTCAACAGCTACAACATCCAGGACATCGCCCGCGCCATGACGCCCGACGTGGCGATCAACGAACATCGCATGTGGTACCAGTACTACTTCCACAGCGAGCGCGGCCGGGCCGGATTGACCGCCGACCGGCGCGACCTGTGCCGCCTGCTGTGGCAGCTCTGGTCACCCACCTGGGCCTTCGACGACGCCACCTTCGAGCGCAGCGCCCAGGCCTTCGACAATCCGGATTTCGTCGAGGTCGTGATCCATTCCTATCGCCACCGATTCGACCTGGTTCCGGGTGATCCAGCGTATGCAGACATCGAGCGACGCCTCGCCGCGCAACCGGCCATCACGGTGCCTGCGATCACCCTGGATGGCGCAGACGATGGCGTGCGAGCGCCTGCGCCGGCCGAGGCCCATGCGCGCCGCTTTGCGGGCCCGCGCACACACCGGGTGGTGCCCGGCGCCGGCCACAACCTGCCGCAGGAGGCGCCGCGCGTCTTTGCCGACGCTGTACTGGAGCTTGTTCGCGGCGACTGAGGCTTCATCGGCGAGGCGAGCCGCGCAGCCACCGACCTCAGCTCAGCTCAGTAGCAGCGTCATGCCCGGATCGCCCTGCTGCATGGCCCGCTGATACGCCGGGCGGGCAGCAATCCGCGCGAGATAAGCGCGAATGTTCGGGTAGGGCGCGAGGTCGACCGGCATGAAGTAGCGCATGGTCGTGAGCGAAAAAACGCTCATGATGTCGGCCGCCGTGAATTCGCTGCCCGCCAGCCAGGGCACCTGTGCCAGCCTGGCCTCCACATGCGCCAGTGCCCGCTCGAGGCGTTCGCGCATGGCAGCCACTACCGGGTTGTCGGCCGGCAGGTTCAGTCGCCGCAGGACCATGTTGCGACCCATCGCCGGCTGAAGACCGCCGTTGGCGTAGTGAAACCAGTAGAGATACGACGCATAGTCCGGATGCGTGGGCCCGAGAGCGAGACGCCCGCCGCCGTGGCGGTGAATGATGTAGTCCACGATCGCACCGGATTCGGCCAGCACCAGATCGCCATCGGTGATGACAGGCGCCGCCCCCAGGGGATGCAGCGCCCTCAACTCGGGTGGCGAAAGGTTGGTGACCGTGTCACGAACGTGGTGCACCAGGGTGTACGGGACCCCGAGTTCTTCGCACAACCAGGCAATGCGCTCGGATTGACTCTTGCCAAGGTGATGGATGGTCAGCATGTCGGCTCTTCGGTATCGATGATGGTTTGCGTCGCTTGCGCAGAATCGGCCACTCTAGCAGCCCCTGACCCAGCGCAGTTCGACGCGCAAGGCACACTAATATCGCCACTGCCCGGGACGATTCGCATCCCATACCCGGGACCACACCTACACCCACCTCGCTTTTCAACTTCAACCAGGAACAGACCATGAGCGACATCGACTACAAGACAGTGCTTCCTGAAGGCTGGCCTCGCCCCCGAGGCTTCTCCCATGCGGTCGTGGCCCGCGGCGCGACCCAGGTGCGGATCGCCGGCCAGATCGGCGTGGTGCGCGGCGAATCGGGTGTCGCGCCCGATGCAGACATGGGCACGCAGTGGGGCCAGGCCATGGCCAATCTTGTGGCG
>JBILSK010000519.1:0-2651 GCA_044372165.1 Burkholderiaceae bacterium
CTGATGGGCTACATGAACCCGATCGAGCGCATGGGCGTGGAGACTTTTGCCGACCAGGCCGCGCAGGCGGGCGTTGACGGCGTCCTGGTGGTCGACCAGCCGCCCGAGGAAGCGGTGACCTTCGTGCCGATGCTGCGCGCACGGGGCCTGGATCCGATCTTCCTGCTTGCCCCGACCTCGACGCCTGATCGCATCGCTCAGGTCGGGCGCCTCGCCAGCGGCTATGTGTATTACGTGTCGCTCAAGGGCGTCACCGGATCGGCCAGCCTCAATGTCGACGAGGTGCTCGGCGCCTTGCCGGCGATTCGCGCCGCGACCGGCCTGCCGGTGGGCGTGGGCTTCGGCATTCGCGATGGCGCCACCGCTCATGCGATCGCGCAGCGTGCCGACGCCGTGGTGATCGGAACCCGATTGATCCAGGAAATCGACAGCGCTGGTCCTGCCCACGCGGTGGACAAGGCCGGTGCATTCATCAGGACGATACGCGACGCGATGGACAGCGGTGCACCGTCCGCAGCCAGGGAGACAGGACGATGAGTTGGCTCGAGAAACTGCTGCCGCCCCGAATCAAGCGTTCGGCGCCGTCAGTCGAGGGCAAACGCTCGGTACCCGAGGGTGTATGGGTCAAGTGCCCGAAATGTGATGCCGTGCTGTACCGGGCCGACCTTCAGGCAGCGCTGCATGTCTGCCCGAAATGCGATCACCACATGCGCATCGGCGCACGCGAGCGCATCGACACCCTCCTTGATCCGGAAGGCCGCTTCGAGATCGGGCAGGAAGTGCTGCCAGTCGATGCGCTGAAGTTTCGCGACAGCCGCAAGTATCCGGCGCGCATCCAGGAAGCGATGGAACTCACGGGCGAGACCGATGCCCTGGTGGTCGTCGGCGGTTCGATCCGATCCTTGCCGGTGATCGTCGCGGCCTTCGAATTCGAGTTCATGGGCGGCTCCATGGGATCGGTGGTCGGCGAGCGTTTTGCGCGCGGCGTGCAGACCGCCATCGAGCAGAAAGTGCCGTTCGTGTCGGTGGCGGCCTCGGGTGGCGCGCGCATGCAGGAAGGGCTGTTGTCGCTGATGCAGATGGCCAAGACGACGGCTGCACTCACGCAGCTGTCCGACGCCCGTCTGCCCTACATCTCGGTGCTCACCGATCCGACCATGGGCGGTGTGTCTGCAAGCTTCTGCTTCCTGGGCGATGTCGTGATCGCGGAGCCGCGTGCCCTGATCGGCTTCGCCGGCCCACGGGTGATCGAGCAGACCGTGCGTGAAAAGCTGCCCGAGGGCTTTCAGCGCGCCGAGTTCCTGGTTGAAAAGGGCGCGGTCGACATGATCGTCCACCGCAGCAGGATGCGCGACGAAATCGCTCAGCTGCTCGCCCTGCTGCAACGCCAGCCCACCGAGGCGCTGGCCTGAACACGGTGACAGCGACCTCTGCGGCGCGCGGCACGCCGGTCACACTGGACGACTGGCTCGCGCGGATCGAAGGCCTGCACCCGAACACCATCGAGCTTGGTCTCGATCGGGTGCGCGCGGTGGCGCAGCGTCTGGACCTCAATCTGTCGGGCGTGTCCATTGTCGTGGCCGGGACCAATGGCAAGGGCTCGACCTGCGCGATTCTCGAGTCCATCCTGCTGGCCGCGGGCTATCGGGTGGGCTGCCATACCTCGCCGCATCTGCTGCGTTTCAACGAGCGCGCCCGGCTGGACGGCGAACCGGCCTCCGACGAAGCGCTCATCGAGCAGTTGGCCGCGGTCGATGCAGCGCGCGGCGATACGCCACTGACCTGGTTCGAGTTCACCACGCTGGCCATTCTTCGTCTGTTCGAGCAGGCCAAGCTGGATGTCCAGATCCTCGAGATCGGCCTGGGTGGGCGGCTCGATGCAGTCAACATCATCGATGCCGATTGTTCCATCGTCACCTGCATCGACATCGATCATGCCGAATTCCTCGGTGATACCCGTGAGCTGATCGGCCTGGAAAAGGCGCATGTCTATCGGCCCGGGCGTCCTGCGATCTGCACCGATCCGATGCCGCCCGCATCGCTGATCGATCATGCCGCGCGCATCGGCGCGGACCTGTGGCTGTTCGGCCGCGACTTCAATTACGCCGGTGACCGGCAGCAGTGGAGCTTTGGTGGGCGCGCCCAGCGCCGCAACAGCCTGGCGTATCCGGCACTGCGGGGCGCCAATCAGCTGCTCAATGCGTCTGGTGTGCTGGCTGCGCTCGAGTCGCTGCGCCATCGCCTGCCGGTCAGCGCGCAGGCGGTCCGACAAGGCCTCGCGACGGTCGAATTGCCCGGCCGCTTTCAGGTGCTCGCGGGGCGGCCCGCCGTGGTACTCGACGTCGGTCACAACCCGCATGCAGCCGCTCACCTGGCGGCGAACCTGGACAACATGGGGTTCTTTCCCGAGACCTATGCAGTGTTCGGGATGCTTGCCGACAAGGACATCGATCGCACGATCGCTCATCTTCGCGGGCGGGTTGATCACTGGATCTGCGTCGATCTGCCGGGGCCGCGCGGCTCCACGGCGCAGTCGCTGGTGGATCGCCTGCATGCCGCAGGCATTCGGCCGGGGCAGGGCGAGGACGCTCAGCGCACGATCGAGTGCTGCGCGTCGCCCAGCCTGGGCCTGGCGCGTGCCCGGGAGCGGG
>JBILSK010000520.1:0-2650 GCA_044372165.1 Burkholderiaceae bacterium
ACGCCATCACCACAAACCCCGAGGGCAGTTGCGTGACCTTGTCGCCGTGGCTCATCCACACATCGAGCAGGCCGTGGCCGTCGGCGTTGCGGCTGTCCTCGATGCCATCGAGCAGCTTGGTGTGCCCCCGCGCGCGCACCTGCGCATAGCCGAACTCGCGGTGCGCCGAACTCTCCACCGCGCCACCCAGTTGCGAGGCCATGGTCTGCATGCCGTAGCAGATGCCCAGCACCGGCACGCCCAGCTCGAACACGGCCTGCGGCGCCTTGAGGTGCGCATCTTCGTAGGTCGACCCGTGACTGCCCGAGAGAATCACGCCCTTGGGTGCGAACTCGCGCACGAACGCGTCACTCACATCGTTGGGATGGATCTCGCAGTAGACGTTCAGCTCGCGCACACGGCGTGCAATGAGCTGCGTGACCTGGGAGCCGAAATCGAGGATCAGGATACGGTCGTGCATGAGTCAACCAGTGTGAGAGTGAATCCGCGCAGTCCGATCTGGCGGACCGCGCGCGCCGCGCCCGGCTCAGTGTTCGAGGTAGTACTCGAGGGTGGACACCACCCTCACCTTCTTGATGTGCGGCGTGCTGGCATCGCGGTCCTCAATAGAAAACTGCCCTTGCTGCGCGCGCTTGAGCTTGCCCAGCGAACTCGCCGTGTCGGTGGCGAATTTCGCCGCGGTCTCGCGGGCATTGCGCACCGCCTGCTCGACCATCGCCGGCTTGATCTCGTTCAGGCCGTCGAAGACGAACATCACACCCTGGCCTTCGTTGGACACCACGATGCCCTGGCGCCCCAGTTCACCCAACTTGCCCAGCGCCGCACGCACCTTGTCGACCTGCGGCGTGTAGACCGTGACTGTGGCCCGGCCGGAATAGCGGAACCTGGAGTTCTGCTCGCCGTAGTCGCGTGCCTGGCGGTCGACCACCGAAGGCGCGCCCACGGTGATCTCCTTGGGCTCGAAGCCTTGCGTAGCCAGGAACTGGGCGATTGCCGCGTTCTTGGTCTCGAAGCGGCCATAGAGCGCAGTGAGGTCGTTGTCAGCGTCGGTGTGATTGATGCCCCAGATGGCCAGATTGGCCGGCACCTCGCGCTCGGCGAGGCCCTTGACCTCCACCGAGCGTTCGGTCGCCTTGAACTTCTGGATGCCCTGGGACAGCGTGACCCCCAGGCCGACAAGACCCAGGGCCACCAGCGCGGCACCGATGATGCCGGACAGGCCGATTCTGTACATCATGATCTCTCCCCCGCGAAAGCGCAGGCCGGTCATTCGACCTGGTAGTTGGGCGCTTCCTTGGTGATCTGCACGTCATGCACATGCGACTCGCGCATGCCGGCGGAGCTGATCTCGACAAAACTCGGACGGGTGCGCATTTCATCGATATCGCGGCAGCCGCAATACCCCATGCTCGCCCGCACGCCGCCGCACAGCTGATACAGGATGCTCAGCACCGAACCCTTGTAGGGCACGCGACCTTCGATCCCTTCGGGCACCAGCTTGTCGATGTTGGCCGAAGAATCCTGGAAGTAACGGTCTGCGGCCCCATCGGCCATGGCACCCAGCGAGCCCATGCCGCGATAACTCTTGTAGGAGCGTCCCTGATAGAGGATGACCTCGCCCGGTGCCTCTTCGGTGCCGGCCAGCAGTGAGCCCATCATCACGGTATAGGCCCCCGCGGCAAGCGCCTTGGCCACATCGCCCGAGTAGCGCACGCCACCATCGGCAATCAGGGGAATGCCGGTGCCGGCCAGTGCTTCGGCGACATCGCTGATCGCGGTGATCTGCGGCACGCCGACCCCGGCCACGATGCGCGTGGTGCAGATCGAGCCCGGCCCGATGCCCACCTTCACGCCATCGGCCCCGGCGTCCGCCAGGGCCCGCGCGGCGTCGGCCGTGGCGATGTTCCCGCCGATGACCTCGACCTTGGGGAAGTTCGCCTTGATCCAGCGGATGCGGTCAAGCACGCCCTTCGAGTGGCCGTGCGCGGTGTCGACCACCACCACGTCCACGCCCGCCTTCACCAGGGCTTCAATGCGCTGCTCGGTATCAGGACCGACGCCGACTGCCGCGCCCACGCGCAGCTTGCCGAATTCGTCCTTGCTCGCCAGCGGGTGCTCGTTGGACTTCTGGATGTCCTTGACGGTGATGAGGCCGCGCAGGTTGAAGTCGTCGTCGATGACCAGCACCCGCTCAAGACGATGCTGGTGCATCAGCGCCTTGGCCTCTTCCAGCGAGGCGCCTTCGCGCACGGTGACCAGGCGATCACGCGGCGTCATGATCGAGGACACCGGTGCATCCAGCCGGGTCTCGAAGCGCAGGTCGCGGTTGGTGACGATGCCGACCACCTTCTTGCCCTGCACCACCGGCAGCCCGGAGATCCGGTGTTGCTGGGTGATATCGAGCACCTCGCGCACGGGCATGTCCGGCGTGACGGTGATGGGATCTCTCACGATGCCCGACTCGAAGCGCTTGACCCGGGCAACCTCTTTCGCCTGCTCAGCCGGCGTGAGGTTCTTGTGGATAATGCCGATTCCGCCCTCTTGCGCGATGGCAATGGCCAGTCGCGACTCGGTGACGGTGTCCATGGCGGCGGACACCAGAGGAATGTTCAGCGAGATGCCTCGCGTCAGGCGCGTGGCAAGCGATGTT
>JBILSK010000521.1:0-2647 GCA_044372165.1 Burkholderiaceae bacterium
GTGTAGTCATGGGCGGCGGCGGGTCCGGCCAGGGCGAGGCTCAGCGCACCGAAGGCTGCAAGCAGTGCCGGGGCGAGGCGTCGCACGGATGGGTGAAGGCGTGGCATGGGTGTTCCTTGTCGGGACGGACCGGCGCGCCGGCATCGGTAACAGCTGTGACGAGATCGATCGACCCCGGGTGGCGGCGTGCGATGCTCGGCGAGCCTCGTCCGGATGTCAAGGTGGCGGGCTCCGGTTCTGTGCCAAGTTGCCGAACCCGCATCGGACACGTAGTCTGGCCGCACGCATCCTCTTTCGCGATCAGCCATGAGCTTCCACGATCCGCTGGCCTTTGCGCTGCGCCCCCTGCATCCGAGCACGCCGCTGGCCATCGAGATCGCAGCGCTGGGCCTGCCCACCTTTGATCGGCTGGCTGCCTGGGTGCGCGCGCTGCCCTATGTACGCACCACCTGGCCGGATGATCCGATTGCGGTGCTGCGCGAGCAGCGCGGTACCTGCAGCAGCAAGCACCAGTTGCTGGCCGCGGTGGCCCAGGCATGCGGCCATCCCGAGGTCGTGCTGACGTTGGGCATCTACGAGATGACCGAGGCCAACACGCCCGGCGTGGGCCAGGTGCTGGCCGCGGCGGGGCTGGCGTCCGTGCCCGAGGCCCATTGTTATCTCACCGTCGATCATGAGCGACGTGACTTCACCGGCTTGCCGCGCGGCACGCAATCGCCGTTTCAAGCGCTGATCGAGGAGCACTTCCTGATGACCGAAGGGCTGGCGGCACGCAAGCTGCGCCTGCATCAGGAGGCCCTGGCCCGCTGGGCCGCGCGCACGGGCGTTTCACCGATCAGTGCCTGGGCGGTCCGCGAAGCCTGCATCGCGGCGTTGATGCGCTGAAGCCGCTACCATCGGCCCACTCTTCCTCTTTCGGTGTGCCGCGCGTGAAACTTGCCAAACCCCATCTCGACGTCGGCCTGTTCACCGGCGCCTTCGACCCGCAGCGCAGCTTCTGGACCGAGACCGTCGGCGTGACGTACGACCACATGCTCAAGCTGGGCGGCGGCATGCAACAGCACCGCTTCGATGTGCACGGCTCGGTGCTCAAGATCAATCACGCGCGCGACCCCATGGCGCCAGCGCCCGCATCGGGCATCGTCGGGGTGCGGATTGCCCGCGTGGGGCTGTCCGCGCCGCGTGCACTGCAGGATCCCGACGGCAATCGAGTGAGCCTGGTGCCGCCGGGACACGAGGGCGTGGTCGGCATCGAGATCGAGTTGCGGGTCAACGACCGTTCCGCCCACGAGCAGTTCTGGCGCGAGGTGATGCAGTTCGAGTCACCCGCGAAGGGCGTCTATCGGTGCGGCGATTCGCAGGTGCGGGTGATCGAGGAAGCGCGGGTCGATCGTGCTGATACCTGGCGTGCCCCGGGTTGGCGATACATGACGGTCCAGATCACCGACGTCATGCGCGAACACGAAGGCGTGCTGGCCCGGGGGGGCACCGAGGGCGGTGCGCCTCGACGCCTGGGCGATACCGCCGCGATCTCCTTCGTGCGCGATCCGGACGGCAATTACATCGAGCTGTCGCAGCGGGCGTCCTTGCTGGGCGGCTTGCACGGCGAACTGCCGACGCAGACCGGCCTGCAGCCGGACAGGCGCTGATTCAGACCCTCATTCAGGCGCCGATTCAGGCGCCGGCCTGAAACACTCGGCCGCCCTGCACCGTTCCCCAGACCTTCACGTCGCGGATCGTATCGACTGATACGGTCAGCGGGTCGTCTTCCAGAACCGCGAAGTCGGCCCGCTTGCCGCATTCGATCGAACCGATCTCGCCATCCAGATGCAGGGTCCAGGCGGCCCCCAGGGTGATCGCGCGCAGCGCCTCGGCTGCGGTGACCCGCTCGTGAGCGCCGAGCAGACGACCCGATGCGGTCAGCCGATTCACTGCACACCACGCCACGTGAAGCGGGCCCAGCGGCGTGACCGGCGCATCCGAGTGGATGGTCCAGTTCAGGCCGAGGTCCTCGGCGGATCGACAGGGATTCATGCGCTCGGCTCGATCCGGGCCCACCGTCATCGCATAGTGCGCATCGCCCCAGTAGAAGTGATGGTTGGCGAAGAAGTTGCCGCAGACCCCCAGTTCCTTCATGCGGCGCAGCTGTGCCCGATCGGCCAGCTGGCAGTGCTGCAGCGTGAAACGGTGGTCGGGTGAGGGGTGTTCGCGCAGCCCGGCCTCGATGCACTCCAGCGCCAGGTCAATCGCCGCATCGCCGTTGGTGTGGGTGTGCATCTGCACGCCATGGCGCAAGGCCTTGGCATAGACCTGGCGCAGGTATTCGGGCTCGACGTACCAGAGCCCCTGCGGTGCGCCGTTGTAGTAGCCCGGCCAGCGCATGCGCGCAGAAAACCCCTGGATCGATCCATCGGCGTGGGCCTTCACGCGGCCCAGCGACAGGCGCTCGCTCGAGCGGGCTCGCAGTGCCAGCGCACGTTCGATGGCCTGGTCGACACTCAGGCCACGCACATGCATCGTGGGCACCAGGCGAAGCGGAAAGGCAGCGTCGTCGGTCAGCCTGCGCAAGGCATCGACTGCGTCATCCGGAATCGGTGTAGCCAGGTCGGTTGCGGTGGTGACGCCCACCCGCACCGCGAGCCGGGAG
>JBILSK010000522.1:0-2645 GCA_044372165.1 Burkholderiaceae bacterium
CGCGGACCAGGCGCGATGCGAGGTCTGGCTGGCCTGGCGCAGCAGTTCAGGCAGGCCCTGCAGGCCCTCGGGCACATCGATGATCTGACCGTATCGCTCGGCGAGGACGGCACGCAAGGCGGCGGTTGCTGCGTCGGGGGGCGTGGCGCTCATGTCTGTTCTACGGGTGAAGGTGTCCTGCGGGTGGCGCGCCGCGGTGGCAGCCGCACACTCGTGGGACGGGTAACTTCGGATTGCTGCAGGGAGTCGGGTCCAGATCTGGACCATCTTGAAGGCGGCCACCCGCACGATGTTCCAGTAGCCAGGTGCTTCGGTGGCCCGCAGGTAGACCACACGCAACATGTTGTCGTTGTTCTGAACGAATGCGACAAAGTCGCGCACGCAGCCACCTCGACCACGCTGGCAAACGGTCCGTCCTTGTCGTGAAAGCGGAAGCACAGCGCGCACGCCATCGCCTTGTCGCGCGGCTCGCGGCTCGCGGCTGCGAGCCTGCTTTGCAGGGTGCGCCCCTTCCGGCTCATGGCCGGGCGCGGACTCGCCGAAGGACCTGGTACGTGCGTTCATGCCGCAATGGTGCCAGCTTTGATCGGGGCGTCAGGGTCCGTTCACATCGAGACACCGACCCAAGCGGACCGATTGACAAGGCTGGCAAAGCCGTCACTCGCCCCGGAAGGGGCCGGGTCTCTTTCGCCTGGCTGGCAGCGACGAAGCGTACTTTCCGGGGTCGAACCCCGTACGCTGGCTCAGCAAGGCTTCTCCGTCGATGCGCTCGGCCAGACTACGAATGTCCCGGGCTGTCACGCCAGTCTGCTCGAAGTGTGCCTGCCAAGTGTTCACTACGGCGATGACCGCCATGACTTCGGCGGCAGCCGCAGGGCGCGTCAAGCCGAACGCCTCACATTGCGACATGGCATTGGTCAGCGTGGAGTCCCGACCCTGGTCTCCGCAGATGAATTCCTGGTAGCCCTGACCCGAATTCGTCGGCAACACGTCGTAGGCCGGTGCCAGCCGCAGTCGGCCATTGGCGTAGGGGTTCATTACCAGCAGTGCGTGGTTCTTCTCATGGTCGTCAGTGTTGTCGAGCAGGATGTTGAAGACCATGCGTCGAAAGAGCTCGCGAGCGTCCTGCTCGTTCAGCCCATTCCGGGTGATACCCACCCGGCGCAGGATGCGCGCCAGTTCGGGGTAACCCATCTCTGGCTCGGCGCCGGACGCGGTCGCCGCGCGAATGGCCGTTCCGGCGGAGATGCTGTGAATGCGACGGGCGCCCTCCCGGTCGAAGCGCCGTACCGCAAAAGCGTTCGCACCGGCCAGGGAGATGACCCGAGTCTGGGCCACGCAGATACCAGCTTTCAGGGCCAAGGTCATCGTCGCATGCTCGATGAGCGGAGTGTCGACGGGCTCGTTGTTGAAGAACTTGATGACCCACTGCTCGTCGTCGATGGCGATGAGTGCCTTCGGCTTGGCGCCGCCCAGCGGGCTGCCACCGCCGGCGATCATGAGTGCCTCAAGAACGGTGATGGGCTCCTGGGCTTCAATCTTGGCCACCACCTCGCTGAGTTGCTGCGCCTGTTCGAGCCGCGGCAGGGGACCGCCTGCCCGGGGGCTGTAGTGGCTCGAAGAGGTGGACACGCCGAGGGCACCGAATCGATCGTCGCCAGCGTAGTACAGGTACTCCATCAGCGACAGTCGCTTGGGCCTGTCGACAAAACGAATGACCTTCTCGCCCCAGCGATCGGGTCTCGCGTCATCGACAGCACCGACAGCACGCTGTACCGAGTCTGCGAGTCGACCAGGCGGCAGGAACTCGGTGTCGATGAGCGGCAGGTCCTCGCTGAGTGCGAAACCGCTGACCAGCCACTCGGCTCCATAACGCAGCGATACGCCTTTACCGGCGGACACCAGTTTCAGGGCGCCGATGTAGCGCGGCGTGTCCGGATCGCCGAGGTACCAGAGGTACAGGTCGTCCAGGCGCATGTCAGTCCTTCGATGGATCGGGCTTCTTCGCGACGCGCCCTCGGGCCTGCGCGGAAGACCGGGCGCGGGCGCGACCGAGCTCAACCGCCGCCCGCACATCCATTTCGATGGCACCCAGGTCTTGCTCGGGCGCTGCAAGATTTCCCAGCTCGCCATCGCGCTGAATGAGCCAGAGCGCACTGGCAACGATGCCGATACCGACCGAAGGGTCACCCGCCTCGAGCCGCTGCAGCGTCGACACCGTGACACCCAGGCGTTGCGCCCAGGATCGCAGCGATTCCTTGCGACGCAGCCTGGCAACGGCCAGATCGGCACCCAGCTTTTCGATCGCACCAGCTGTTGCGGGAGGGAGGCGCAAGAAGGCACGTGCGGTCTTAGGCATGACGATAGACTAAAACAAAAAATCTACTCTTGTCATCATCTATAATTACAAAACCGCCGACAAGCACAGGAAAAGGAGGAATCCGTACAGGAAGCATGGCTTCTGAACGCAAAAAGCCCCTGATTCTTGATGAAATCAGGGGCTTGGAAGGCGTTGAAGAGGGGCGGTGGGGTGGCTGATGGGACTCGAACCCACGACAACCGGAATCACAATCCGGGACTCTACCAACTGAGCTACAGCCACCACCGCGTCGGATGCTGCCTTGCGCACCACCCGACGAAAACAG